>JAXDLS010000334.1:0-2566 GCA_034666485.1 Chloroflexota bacterium | reverse complement strand
TGTCGCCGTCCTCCACCACCTCGACCCGCGCGTTGCGCACCCGCGGCAGCCGCCCGGCGAGCGCGGTGAGCTCGTGGTAGTGGGTGGCGAAGAGGGTGCGGCAGCGCAGCTGCGGCGCCTCGCCGAGGTGCTCGACCACCGCCTGGGCGATGCTCATCCCGTCGTAGGTGGAGGTGCCGCGCCCGATCTCGTCGAGGATGACCAGGCTGCGCGGGGTGGCGGTGTTGAGGATGGCCGCGGTCTCGGTCATCTCCACCATGAAGGTGGAGAGGCCGGCGGCGAGGTCGTCGTGGGCGCCCACCCGGGTGAAGATGCGGTCGCAGACGCCGATGCGGGCCCGGCGGGCGGGGACGAAGCAGCCCACCTGGGCGAGCAGGGTGATCAGCGCCACCTGCCGCAGGTAGGTCGACTTCCCCGCCATGTTGGGGCCGGTGAGGATGACGATCGGCGCCGCGCCCCCGTCGAGGACGCAGTCGTTGGCGACGAAGGCGCCCGCGGGCAGGCTGTGCTCGACCAGCGGGTGGCGCCCCGCCTCGATCTCGAGCAGCTGTGAGCCGTCGACCAGGGGACGCGTCCAGCCGAGCTCGTCGGAGATCTCGGCGAACGCCCGGATGACGTCGAGCTCGGCGACGCAGCCGGCGGCGGCGAGCAGCCCGGCGGCGTGGCCGGCGACCAGCGCGGTGCACTCCTCGAGCACCTCGAGCTCGCGGGCGACGGCGCGCTCGCGGACCCCGAGCACCACCGTCTCCTGCTCCTTCAGCGCGGGGGTGATGTAGCGCTCGGCGCCGACCAGGGTCTGCTTGCGGACGTAGTCCGGGGGCACCGAGTCGCGGTGGGCGTTGGGGACCTCGAGGTAGTAGCCGAAGACCCGGTTGTAGCTCACCCGGAGTGAGCGGATGCCGGTGCGGCGCCGCTCCTCCTCCTCGAGGCCGGCGATGTACGCGCGTGCCCCCTCCCCCGCCGCCAGCAGCGTGTCGAGCTCCGCGTCGGCGCCGGGACGCACCGCGCCGCCGTCGCGAGCGTGGGCGGGCGGGTCGTCGACCAGCACCTCCGCCAGCCGGCCGGCCAGCTCCTCGGGTGCGCTGCAGCCGGCGGCGGCGGTGGCGAGCAGCTCCCCGCCGCCGCCGGGAACGGCGGCGGCGACCGCCGGCATCGCCTCGCAGGCGGCGCGCACCGCGGCGAGGTCGCGGGGGGAGGCCAGCCGCTGCACGCAGCGGCCCACCAACCGCTCCAGGTCGCGCACCCCGGCGAGCGCCTCGCCCAGCCGGTGGCGGGCCTCCCGGCCGGCGACCAGCGCCTCGACGGCATCGAGACGGGCGCGGATCGGCTCCACCTCGACCAGGGGCTCCTGCAGGCGGCCGCGCAGCATCCGTGCCCCCATGGCGGTGCGGGTGCGGTCGACCAGCTGGAGCAGCCCCGGCCCGGCGCCACCGAGGGGTCCGAGCAGCTCGAGGTTGCGGCGCGCCGGCGGGTCCAGGCGCATCACCGCCCCCAGCGCCCGGGGGCGCGCCCGCAGCCAGCCGCCGCCGGTGGCGATGCGCGAGCGCTCGCAGTAGGCGAGGGCGGCGCCGGCGGCGGCGATGGCCGCGCCCAGGCCCTCGACGCCGAGCCCGCGCAGGCTGGCGGTGCCGGTCGCCTCGCGGAGCCGCTCGACGGCGCGGACCGGGTCGAAGAGCGACCCCGGCAGGGTGGTGCGCACCGCCCGCGGCACCAGCGTCGCCGGCGCCTCGCAGCCCTCGGGCAGGAGCAGCTCGGCCGCGGCCAGCCGCTCGCACTCCTCGGCGAGGGCGGCGGCGTCGAGGCCACCGGCGATCTCGCAGAGCTGCAGGTCACCGGTGCTCGCCTCCAGCGCCGCCAGCCCGACGCGTCCGGGGAGCGGGGCCAGGGCGACGCAGCGCACCGCCCGGGCGGGATCGAGGAAGGCGTCCTCGAGCACCATGCCGGCGCTGAGCACCCTGGTCACCTCGCGGCGCACCAGGCCGCGCCCGGTGGCCTCCTCGACCTGGTCCCAGAGCACCACCCGCAGTCCCGCCTCGAGCAGCCGGCGCAGGTAGCCGGTGAGCGCGTGCACCGGCACCCCGCACATGGCAAGCCGCCCGGCGCTGCCATAGGCACGGCTGGTCAGCGCCACCCCGAGGATCGGAGCGGCGCGCTCCGCGTCCTCTCCGAGCATCTCGAAGAAGTCGCCGAGGCGGGCGAGCACGATGGCGTCGGGATGCCGCTCCTTGACCGCCCGGTACTCGCGCTGGATCGGGGTCTCGCCGGCGTCGTCGAGGGTCACCGTCGACCGTGGCGAGGAGCTCTCTCCGGCCGCCGCGGCGTGCGGCGCCCCGCCGCGGCGTCGGCGGGTCACGGCGCCCCAGCACCCCCCGGCACGGGCGCCGTCGCGGCCACCAGCTGCCACGCGGTTGCCGAGCCCACCTCGACTCGGACCAGCTCGCCGGCGACCGCCGAGCCCTCCATCAGCCGGGTCACCCGGTTGCCGCGGCTGCGCCCGAAGGGCCGGCCGTCGTCGGTGACCGACTCGACGAGCACCTCCACCTCCGTGCCGCAGAGGGCGAGGTTG
>JAXDLS010000333.1:0-5587 GCA_034666485.1 Chloroflexota bacterium | reverse complement strand
GGATCGCCTCGACGGCGGTGAGCAGGTCCTCCGCCTCCTCCTCCTCGAGGGCGAAGTCGGCGTTGCGGGTCACCCGGAAGGGGTGCTGGCCGAGGATGCGCATCCCCGGGAAGAGCTGCTCGAGGTGTGCGGCGATGACCTGCTCGAGGGGCACGAAGCGCTCGCCGTCGGGCATCACCACGAAGCGCGGCAGCAGCTGGGGCACCTTCACCCGCGCGATCCGGGTGGCCGGGCTGTCGGGGTCGCCGACCACCACCGCGAGATTGAGCGAGAGGTTGCTGATGTACGGGAAGGGGTGGGCGGGGTCGACCGCGAGCGGGGTGAGGACGGGGAAGACCTGCTCCTCGAAGACGCGGTCGAGGTGGGCGCGGTCGTCGTCGTCGAGCGAGCGGTAGTCCGAGAAGCGCAGCCCCGCGGCCTCGAGCTGGGTGGCGACCTCGCGGAAGACCGAGGTCTGGCGGTCCACCAGGGTGAGCGCGCGCTCGCGGATGGCCTCGAGCTGGACGCCGACGGTCAGCCCGTCGGGCGACAGGGTGAGCAGCCCGGCGCTGCGCTGCTCGGTGAGGCCGCCGACGCGCACCTGGAAGAACTCGTCCAGGTTGCTGCTGAAGATGGCCAGAAACTTTGCGCGCTCCAGCAGCGGCAGGGCGCCGTCCCCGGCGAGGGCGAGCACGCGGGCGTTGAAGTCGAGCCAGCTGAGGTGGCGGTTGAGATAGCGCCCGCTCTGGGCGGCGACCAGGGTCAGCGCCGGCCCCTGCTCGGGCGCGTCCCCGGTCTCCGGGCGCTCGGACGCCCCGTGGACCACGCTCAGCGAGTCGGTTCCGTCGGTCCCGTCGCTCACCGGCTTCGGTCCATGCTCATCGGGCCCGTCCACGGCGCTGCGACGGAGCTCTCGGCGTGGTGGCGGGCGCTGCCTGGGGGGACGGGGCCTCGGGGGACGCCGTCCTCTGGCGGATGGGGGTGGCCCGGGTCCGCATCGGCGCGGACGCGGTGGTCGCCGAGCTGCGGGTGCGCCCCGCGGTGACCGGCAGCGATGCCGGGGCCGGTGCCGCCTCGGCGACGCTCCCCACCGCCGGCTCGGGCTCGGGCTCGGTCTCGGGGGGTGCGTCGACGGTCGCGACCTCGCGGGCGACCGTCTCGGCCGCCGGCGCCGCACCGTTGGCGGGGGTGGAGCCGCCGCGGTGCTTGCGGGCGGCCTTGGCCTGGTGGCGCGCCGCCGCCCGGGCGACGGCGTCGGCGAGCGCCGTCTCCGCCTGCTGCAGCGCCGTCGCCAGCACGCCCATGCGACGCTGGGTGCGCTCGGCTCGCGCCACCAGCTTCTCGTGGGCGGCTCGCTTCCGTCCCACGCGCCGTTCCAGCGCCTCGATGCTGTTCCTGAGCTTGGCCACGTGGATTCCTCGCGGGTGTCCGGGGGAAGCCGCCGCGGTGCTCGCTCCCGCCACGGCCGCGGTCGCGCCGCCCATGCCTCGATCCTGTGGCCGCGCTGAACGGACGACGCCGGGTCGTGAGTATACAGAAGGGATCTGTCAATCCAATACACACACAACCGACCTCACGTGCGCGCGTCGCAGATCCGAATTCCCTCTCGCACACCACGCGGTGGGCCCCCAGAAGGCCCGGACCTGCGAGTGGTCCGGGCCCAGGGGGGAGGGTTCGGGAACGGCGACGGACGTGGCGAGGCCGGCCACTCCCGGGCACCCTGGTTATTCGCCCGGGATCGGGCACCCTGGGGTGGCGCCCAACGGGCTCCAGAGTGCCGCATGGTCGGGGAACGGCGGGCAACCGCTGGCTTAAGATCCGGGGTGAATCGGCGGCCCGGCCCTGCCTCCTAATCGATCCTTAACGAGTGGATGAACCGGCGTTCATCGGCAGCACCGCAGGATAGCCATGAGCCCTTGACAGTACGGTCAGTGGCAGGGGAGGTGGGGCGCCAATGGGCAAGCGGATCCTCGTCGCCGTCGGCGAGGAGGATGGCCGGCGGGCGCTGCGCGACGCCCTTGGCGAGGAGGGCTACGCGGTCGCCGAGGCGGGGAGCGGCTCCGAGGCGGTGGCCGCCGCGCGGCGCCTCCAGCCCGACGCCATGGTGCTGGACGGGCGCCTCGCCGACATGACCGCCGCCGATGCGGTGGCCGCGGTGCGGCAGGAGACCAACGCCCCGATCCTGGTGCTGACCGCCGAGGGCGTCCCCACGGGGCAGCTCGGCTGCCTTCGCGCCGGCGCCGACGTCTGCGTGCCCTCGCCGTACTCGATCCGGGAGGTGCAGGCGCGGGTGCTGGCGCTGATCCGCCGCGTCGACCTCGGCAACGGCCGCAACGGAGGGGGCGCGGAGGTGGAGCACCTCGGCGACTTCCGCCTCGACCGCGCGGCCCGCACCGTCCACGTTGCCGGCGCCGAGGTGGAGCTGACCCTCAAGGAGTTCGACCTCCTCTCCTTCCTCCTCGCCCACGCCGGGCGGGTGCAGTCGCGCGAGCGCATCCTGGAGCAGGTCTGGGGCAACCCGCTCGGCGACCGTCGCACCGTCAACGTCCACGTGCGCTGGCTCCGCGAGAAGCTGAGCCGGTTCGACGGCATGCCGCTGCGCATCACCACCGTCACCCGCGCCGGCTACCGGCTCGACCGGCTCGACCAGCGCGAGGCCGCCGGCGCCGTCCCGGGCCTCAGCTCCTCCGGCGCCGCAGCGACGTCGTCCCCGCGCCCCTGAAGGAGGGGAGGAGCACGACGAAGGTGGCGCCCCGGCCGGGTGTCGACTGCACCACGATCCTACCGCCGTGGGCCTCGACGGTGTGCCGGGCGATCGCCAGCCCCAGGCCGCTGCCCTCGCCCTCCCGCCGTCGTGAGCGGTCGGCCTTGTAGAAGCGCTCGAAGACCCGGCGGAGGTCGTCGGGGGCGATCCCGCAGCCGGTGTCGGTGACCTGGATCTCGACCATGTCGGTGTCGCCCTCGTGGGCGCGGCGGGCCGACACCGTGATCGAGCCGCCTTCGGGGGTGAACTTGATGGCGTTGTGCACCAGGTTGCGCACCACCTGGCCGAGCCGCGTGCCGTCGCCGTAGACGTGCGGCGTGCTGGGGTCGACCTCGTAGCGGAGCTGCAGGCGGCGCTCGTCGGCGAGCGGGCGCAGCCGCTCGGCGGCCGCCACCAGCTCGGTCACCGCCGTCGGCTCCATGCGCAGCGGCAGCCGTCCCGACTCGATGGTGCTCAGCTCGATGAGCTCGGCGACCATCTGTCCCATGTGCGCCACCTCGAGCCCGATCTTGGAGACGAACTCGTGGGCGACACCGGGATCGTCGAGGGCGCCGCCGAGAAGGGTCTCCACCAGCAGCTGGATGGCGGCGACGGGGGTGCGCAGCTCGTGCGAGACGTTGGCGACGAAGTCGCGCCGCACCGTCTCCAGGCGGCGCACCCGGGTCTCGTCACGGAGGATCACCGCGACCTCGAGGGTGGTGCCGGTGGCGGGGTCGACGACGGGGACGGCGTGGGCCAGGATGTGACGGACGTCGAGGGGATCGCTGAGCTCGCGCTCGACGGCGGTGCCCGAGTTCAGGCATCCGTCCACGAGCAGGCAGACGCGGTAGTCGCCGACGCTCTCCTCCAGGCGCAGCCCCTCGGGGTGCTCGGGAAGCTGCAGCAGCAGGCATGCCGGAGGGTTGGCGGCCCGGATGCGGTGCTCGGCGTCGACCACCAGCACGCCGTCGCGGAGGCTCTCCACCAGCCGCTCCAGCAGCAGCGGGGGCATCGTGGAGATCTCCGTCCCGCCGTGCGGCGTGCTCACGAGTTCGAGTATACGAGCGCCGGTCTTCCACCACCCTTCCGCGGTGACCTCGGTTAACTGACCCTTAAGTGGCCGATAACCCGCCCCTCCCCCGGCGCACCGCACCATTGCGGCAGTGGTCACCGGTATCGCTGAGTCGCAGGCGCGCATTCGCTGATGCCCAAACGCATCCTCGTCGTGGAGGACGAGGCGAACATCCGCCAGACGCTGCGGTACAACCTGGTCAAGGAGGGGTACGACGTCAGCGAGGCGGGCACCGGCCCGGAGGCGCTCAACGAGGCGCGCCGCCTCCGCCCGGATCTCATCCTCCTCGACCTCATGCTGCCCGAGCTCAGCGGGCTCGAGGTGTGCCGCATCCTCCGCCAGGAGATGGCGACGCCGATCCTGATGCTCACCGCCAAGAGCGCGGAGATCGACAAGGTGGTGGGACTCCACGTCGGTGCCGACGACTACGTCACCAAGCCCTTCTCGCTGACCGAGCTGATGGCGCGCATCAACGCGCTGCTGCGACGCGTCGAGCTCAGCGGGCAGAAGACGGGCCAGCCGTCCGACGTCGAGCTGCTCGACGGTTTCCGGCTCGACCGCGGTGCACGCACCGTGCACGTCGGTGAGGAGGAGGTGCGGCTGGCGCCGAAGGAGTTCGACCTCCTCTCGTTCCTGCTCGCGCATCCGAACCGCGTGCACTCGCGCGAGAGCCTCATCCAGCAGGTCTGGGGAAGCAACTTCTATGGCGACCGCAAGACCGTCGACGTGCACGTGCGCTGGCTGCGGGAGAAGTTCGAGCGCTTCGAGGCCATCCCCTTCCGCATCACGACGGTGTTCGCGGTCGGCTACCGTCTCGACCAGCTGCCGCGGACCTGACAGGACTGCCGGGCATCTCCACCCGGCCGCAGATCGCCCGTGCACATCCGTGGCGTGAGGGCGTTTCTGCACACCGTCGCACGATCTTAAAGCCCCCTTCGCTCCGCTGGGTGCGATCCGTGCGTAGCATGACGGCGTGACCTCCACACTCGCCACCCGGCTCGATGAGCAGGCGGCGTTCACCGTGGAGGAGCGCGGGCTGCGGCTCGCCGCGTGCGCGTGGTGCGGAAGCCGGTGGCGCGCGCTCGACGAGCTCGGCCGCGGCCACATGCGCGACAGCTGCCTTCGCTGCGGCGCCGAGCACCGCCGCGTGCTCGAGACCGAACGTGGCGTGGCGAGCGGCGACTGCACGCCGGAGGCGGTGGCGGCGACGCGCTGGGTGGCGCATGCGGGCCTCGCCGCCGCGCGTCCCGGTGGGGCGCCCACGCGTGACACCATCGACGAGGTGCTGCGCGCGGACGTCGACTGTGTCGAGCTCGACGTCTGCGTGACCAGTGACGGAGCCCTGGTGCTGCGCCACGACTCGCGGCTCGCCACCGGGCGCCGGGTCTCGACGGTTCCGTTCGACGAGCTGCGCCGGCGCGGCCACGACCTGCTCACCCTCGACGAGGCCACCGAGATGGTCGCCGGTCGCGTGCCCCTGCTCATCGACGTCAAGAGCCGCGAGGTGGCCACCCCCCTGGCATGCTGGCTGCGGCAGCGACGTGGCCTCGAGGTGCTCGGGGTGTGCAGCGACGACCGCGCGGTGCTGGTCGAGCTGCGCCGGCGCGCGCCGGCGGTGCCGCGCTGGTGGAGCCTGCCGGCCATGCCCGCCACCTCCCCCGAGTGGGCCGGCGCGGTGGTCGAGGTGCTCGCCCTGCGGCGCGGCCTGCGGGGCCTGGTGCCGCCGCTCACCGAGATCGGCAGGCTCGCCCGCGACCGTCCGCTCTGCCGTGAGGACCTGCTCCACCTGGCCG
>JAXDLS010000332.1:0-3220 GCA_034666485.1 Chloroflexota bacterium | reverse complement strand
GCTCGCCGCCACGATGAGGAACTGGCGGAGGATGTCGCTGCGCCGGGCGCCGAGCGCCTTGCGCAGACCGATCTCGGCGATGCGCTCGGTGACCGACACCAGCATGATGTTCATGACCCCGATCCCGCCCACCAGCAGCGAGATGCCGGCCACCCCGGCGAGGAGCAGGGTCAGCGCGGTGCTGGTGGAGTCGAGGGTGCTGAGGATCGACGCCTGGGTGGTGATGGTGAAGTCGGCCTGGCCGGGATCGATGACCCGGTGGGTCTGCAGCAGGAGGTCGTTCACCTCGTCGGATGCCGCCTCGATGGTGTCGCGGCTGGTTGCGCTGACGAGGATGCGCTGCACGCTGGTCAGCGAGCCGCCGGTCACCAGCTCGCTCTGCGCGGTGGTGAGCGGCACCACGGCGAGGTCGTCCGGATTGAAGAGCCCCTGCGCCCCCCGTGGCTGGAGGATGCCGATCACCCGGAAGGGGACTCGCTGGATGTCGACGAGGCTGCCCAGCGCGTTCCCCCCCGGGAAGAGGTTCAGGGCGGTGGTCGGGCCGAGCACCGCGACGTTGGCCTGAGCCCGGACGTCGGCATCGGTGAGGAAGCTCCCGCTGCCCAGGTAGCGGGCGTTGGTCAGCAGCCAGTCGGGGGTCGACCCGGTGACCGACGACGTCCACGTCTGGGCCCCCGCAACCATCGTGACACTGTTGCGGCTGACCACCGGGGCGACGCCGGCGACGTCGGGCGCCACCGAGTGATCGGTGAGCGCGTCGGCGTCGTCCGTGGTCAGCGTCGTGGAGGCGCCGAGCCCGGTGCGCACCCCGCCGCTGGTGACGCTTCCGGGGGTCACGGTGATCAGGTTGGTGCCCAGCCTGCTGATGTTGCTGCCGATGGTGGTCCGGGTGCCGAGGCCGATCCCGACGGTGATGATCAGCGCTCCGACGCCGATGAGGATGCCGAGGGCGGTGAGGAGCGAGCGCAGCCGGTTGGCCCGCACGGCGCGCAGCCCGGTGATGACGGTCTGGAGCAGCGTCATCGGGCGAGCCGGTGGAGCAACGAGGCCGCCAGCGCGACCGACGCGGTCGTGGTGCCGACGAGGACGAGGAGGTCGAGGGCCAGGCTGCTCGGCGTGCCCAGGAGCATGCCACGCAGCGCGTCGACCTCGTAGCTGAGCGGGTTCACGGCGCTCAGGCCCCGCAGCCAGCCGGGCATCAGCTCGGTGGGATAGAGGGCGTTCGACGCGAAGAAGAGCGGCATGGTGATCGCCTGGCCGATGCCCATCAGCCGGTCGCGTTTCAGCACCAGGCCGGCGATCGAGACGGAGAGCATGGAGAAGAAGGCGGAGCCCAGGACCACCACGACGAGGGTGCCGAGCAGGTGCAGCGGGTTCCAGTCGAGGCCGAGACGCAGTGCCGCGCTGAGGAGGAGCACGATGACCACCTGGGAGGTGGCGCGCGCACCCGCCGCGAACGCCTTGCCGCAGACCAGCGCGGCCCGCGAGGTGGGCGTGGTGAGCAGCTTGGTGAGGATGCCGGCGTCGCGCTCCCAGATGATCTGGATGCCGAAGAAGATGGCGATGAAGAGCGCCGACTGCGCCATGATCCCCGGCGCCAGGAAGTCGAGGTACGGGCGGCCACCGGTGGGGATGGCGTGCAGCCGTGACATCGTCTCGCCGAAGACGAGGAGCCAGAGCGCGGGCTGGATCGCGCGGGTGTAGAGCTCGGTCCGGTCGTGGCGGATCCTGCGCAGCTCGACGAGGCAGAGCGTGGCGAGCCGGCTCAGGAAGGTCCGCCAGGCGGGCGGAGCCCGGAGGTCGAGCGGCGTCTCGGGCTCAGCCCAGACGGCCGGCGGTGCGGCGGGCGACGCGGACATCGCGGAAGCTCCCCTGGTCGGCGACCAGGTCGCCGGTGTGGTGGCGGAACACGTCGTCGAGGGTGGCGCCGGGGCCGAGCTCGGCGCGGAGCGCGGCCGGTGTGCCGACGGCCTGCAGCCGGCCACGGTGCATGAGCGCCAGCCGGTCGCAGAGGTTCTCGGCCTCGTCCATGTAGTGAGTGGTGATGAGGACGGTCATGCCGAGCTGCTCGCGGAGCGCCTCCACCCGCTCCCAGACGTCCGAACGGGCGACCGGGTCGAGGCCGATGGTGGGCTCGTCGAGGACCAGCAGGCGAGGCCGGCTCACCAGCGCCTGGGCGAGCTCGAGCCGGCGGACCATTCCCCCCGAGTAGGTGGAGACCAGCCGGCCGGCGGCGTCCTCGATGCCCATCCAGCCGAGCGCCTCGTGGATCCTGCGCTCACGCTCGCGCCGCGGCACGTCGAAGAGCCGTGCGAAGAGCCAGACGTTCTCGTAGCCGGTGAGACCGCCGTCGGCGGAGAGCTGCTGGGGAACGTATCCGAGCGCCCGGCGCACCCGCATCGGCTGGGAGCGGACGTCGAGCCCGAACACGCGGGCGGTGCCGGAGTCGGCGGGGATCAGCGTGGTGAGGATGCGGATCGTCGTCGTCTTGCCGGCGCCGTTGGGGCCGAGAAGCCCGAAGACCTCGCCCCGGTCGACGGTGAAGTCGATGCCGTCGAGGGCGCGGACCGTCCGGAAGGATCGGACCAGGCCATGGCATTCGATGGCGGGCGCCGGCGCGGCGGGGCCGGTCACCGGCCGCCGTCCTCCAGCTGGGTGACGAGGCGGGTCAGCGCATCCAGGGCGGCCGCGATCGAGGCGCGGTCGGCGCCGTCGAGGTGGCTCAGCGCCTCGCCGAGGACGGCGTGGCGGTGATCGCGCCAGCGGGCCATGCGCCTGCGCGCCGCGGGGGTGAGCGCGAGGCGGACGACGCGACCGTCCTCGGCGTCGACCGAGCGCGCGACCAGGCCCTGGCGGACCAGTCCGGTGGCCAGTGTGCTCACCGTGTTGGGGCGGAGCTGCAGCGCCGCCGCCGCCTGCTGGACGCGCAGGCCGGGCGAGCGTGACAGCAGCCGCAGCAGCTCGACCTGCGCCTCCTGCAGGGCTGGGAACGCCCCGCTCTCGCGCACCCGTCGCCGCAGCGAGCGCCGGAGCCGGCCGATCAGCTCGCCGAGCTCGTCAGGCCGGAGCTCAGCGACGCTCGGGGATCGCGGTGCCGGTGCGGTCGCTTCCATCTGCGACAGACATAATACCTCCGCGTCCCCGCCATTCGGCCTGGGGCCCCGGTGGGGTTCCCGGGGTCAGCCGGGCGTCGCGGCCGGCCCCGGCGGCGGCTCGGGTC
>JAXDLS010000331.1:0-2931 GCA_034666485.1 Chloroflexota bacterium | reverse complement strand
CTGCGCGCCGGGGAGGATCAGCCGCTGGTCGATGGACCAGGCGGGCACCCCGGTGACCCCGTTGCGCAGCGCCACCCGGGTCGAGGCGTCGACCCGAGCCGCCAGCTCCTCGGACTCGAGGGCGGTGCGCGCCTCGGTCTCGGGGATGCCCACCGCGACCGCCTCCTCCACCAGCACCTCCGGGTCGCCGATGTCGCGCCGTCGCGACCAGTAGCCGGTGATCAGGCGGGTGTGGAGGGCGTCGTGGAGGCCACGGTCACGGGCCAGCTCGGTGAGCCGCAGCGCCCGGTTGGAGTTCGGCACCCGGTCGGGCGGAGGGTCGTGGACGAATCCCGCCCCCTCGATGAGCCCGCGGACCTGGTCGGAGAAGGCCGCCCCGTAGCGGGCGAGCAGCTCGCTGCGGGGGATGCCCTCGGGCGGGTACTCCGGATGGAGGTCGAACGGCCTCCACTCGACGGTGGCGCCGTACCGGCGCTCCAGCCACGTGGCCCGCTCGAGGCCGACATAGCAGAAGGGTCAGATGTAGTCGCTCCACACCACGATCCGCGGCGTGGAGACGGTGACCTCCGTGGACATGGTCTGGATACTAGCGGGCGGTCCCCAGCCACGCTGCCGCCGCCTGCCAGACGCGGCTCTCCGGGTCGACGACCTCGTGGTGGCCGGCGCCCGGGGCGACGACCAGCCGGACGGCGTCGCCGGCCGCCCGCGCCGCCTCCGCGTATTCGCGGCTCATGGCCACGGGAACGCGGTCGTCGAGCTCGCCGTGGACCAGCAGCTGGGGCACGCCGAGCGGCACCCGCTGCCGGGGCGAGGCCTGCCGGTAGCGCTCCGGCACCTCCTCGGGCGTGCCCCCCAGCAGCTCGACGGCGGCGCCGCCGCCCAGGCCCAGCCGGGCGGCCGCGGGGAGGTCGGAGACGGCGGCGAGGGCGACCACCGCGCCGATGCCGGCCTGGGCCGCGAGCCAGAGGGCGAGGTGGCCGCCGGCGGAGTGGCCGACCGCGACCACCCGGCGGTGGTCGACCCCGTCCACCGCGCCGAGGGCGGCGGCCGCGGCGGCGCAGTCCTCCAGAGTCCCGGGCCAGCCTCCCCCGGGAGCACCGAGGCGGCGGTACTCGACGTTCCAGGTGGCCCATCCGCGGCGGTGGAGGTCGCCGGCGAGGGCATGCATCAGGTCGGCACCCCAGGGCATCCGCCAGAAGCCGCCGTGCACCAGGACCGCGACCGGGTGCGGCCCCGGTCCCGGCGGCAGACGGAGGTCCGCCCACCGGTCGGGACCGGGGCCGTAGTGATGGCGTCGCGCCTCGACACCGCAGTCGCGGGCGAGGCGGGCATAGGGCTCCGGGTACACGCCCGGATGATGAGCGCGTCCCTCGGGCGCTGCGCAGGGCGTCGACAGCTCGCCGGGCGGAAGGCCACCGGCTGTCATACGTGCTAGGCTGTGCGTATGACGATGCTCAGCTTCCGGGTCGACGAGGCCGAGGCACGGCGGGCGCAGAGCTGGGCCGACCGGCTGGGAGTCGACCGCTCCGAGGTGCTTCGTGAGGCACTCCGGCGGCATCTCCAGCGCCTGGCCAGCGAGGAGGACGCGTGCACGTGGGCGGCGCATCCCCTCGACGAGGGGGAGCGCTCCCTCCTGGAGATCGCCGACTGGGGGCCGGCGGAGGACTGGTCGGACTGGGCCGATGCGCAGAGGTGAGGTGTGGTTCGCCGCCACGCCGGGCGGCGACCGCCCGGTGCTGGTGCTCACGCGCGACCCGGTCGCAGACCGGATCGGTGCCGTGGTCGTCGCCGCGCTCACCCGCACGCGGCGGGGGCTGGTGTCGGAGGTCGACCTCTCCGCCGGCGGCGACGGGGTGCCGACCGACTGCGTGGTGAACCTCGACAACGTGCACACCCTCCCGCGGGACGCGCTGCGCCGCAGGGTCACGCAGCTCTCTGCGCCCCGCATGGCGCAGGCCTGCCGGGCGCTCGCCGCGGCCACCGGCTGTTGAGCGTCAGGTGACCGCCGCGCGCACCGCGTACTCGGGGCGCTGGTGGGCGCCGGTGGCGAGCACCTCGCGGAGCGCCTCGACCGCGTCCCAGACGTCGACGTGGCGCAGGTAGAGCGGGGCGAGGCCGAGCCGCACGATGTCGGGGGCGCGGAAGTCGCCGACGACACCGCGGTCGATGAGCGCGCGCACCACCCGGTAGCCGTCGGCGTGGCGGAGCGCCACCTGCGAGCCACGCCGCGCCGCCTCGCGGGGTGAGGCCAGCTCCAGCCCGAGGCCGGCACAGCGCTCGTCGACCAGCCGCACCAGCAGGTCACCGAGGCGCATCGACTTGGCGCGCACCGCGTCGAGGTCGACCTCCGCCCAGAGGTCGAGCGCCGCCTCCAGCGCCGCCATCCCGAGGATCGGCGGGGTGCCGCACAGGAAGCCCGCCACCCCGGGCGCCTGGCGGTGAACCGGCTCGAAGGCGAAGGGCTCGGCGTGCCCCATCCAGCCCCGCAGCGGCGAGCGCAGCGTGCCCTGGAGCCGCTCGGCCACGTAGAGGAACGCGGGGGCGCCGGGGCCGCCGTTGAGGTACTTGTAGCCGCAGCCCACGGCGAGGTCGGCTCCGCAGCCGCCGAGGTCGACGGGCAGGGCCGCGGTGCTGTGGGAGAGGTCCCAGAGGCCGAGGGCGCCGTGGTGGCGGGCGGCGGCGCACAGCCCGGCCATGTCGGCCACCGCCCCGGTGGCGTAGTCGACGTGGGTGACCATCAGCACCGCGACCTGCTCGTCGAGCGCCCCCTCCAGGCCTGCGGAGGGCACGGTGCGGAGCTGGCACCGACCCTCGAGCAGCTCGCAGAGTCCCTGGGCGACGTAGAGGTCGGCGGGGAAGTTGTCCTCGTGGCTGAGGATGACCCGGCGCCCCGGCCGCGCCTGCACCGCGGCGCCGAGCAGCTTGAAGAGG
>JAXDLS010000330.1:0-2777 GCA_034666485.1 Chloroflexota bacterium | reverse complement strand
ACACCATCGAGGAGTGGCTGCTCAGCGCCGAGTACGTGCTCTCCCAGGGCAACTACAACGTCATCCTCTGCGAGCGGGGCATCCGCACCTTCGAGACCATGACCCGCAACACCCTGGACATCGCCTGTGTGCCGCTGCTCGAGGAGCTCAGCCACCTGCCGGTGATCGTCGACCCCTCCCACGGCACCGGCCGCTGGTCGATGGTGGCCGCCTGCGCCCGCGCCGCCATCGCCGCCGGCGCCGACGGGGTGATGATCGAGGTCCACCCGCGGCCCGACGAGGCGCTCTCGGACGGCCCGCAGTCGCTCACCCCGCAGAACTTCGCCGCGCTGGTGCCGCAGCTGCGCCGGGTGGCGGCGGCGGTGGGGAGGCGGCTCGCCGACCCGGTGCGTGCCGACACCGCCGTTGCCGGATAGGCCGGGGGGCATGGGGGAGGCCCCCCCGGTGGCCGCGGGGACGGGTGCCCCCGGCAGCGTCGCGGTGGTGGGGCTGGGGCTGATCGGCGCCTCGCTGCTGGCCGCGCTCCGCGAGCGGCTGCCGGGGGTGCGCCGCATCGGCGTCGCCCGGCGGGCCGAGACCGTCCGCCGCGCCCTCGACGACGGGCTCTGCGACGCCGCGGGCACCGGCCCCGAGCTGCTCGCCGGCGCCGGGGTGGCGGTGCTCTGCACCCCGGTCGACGCCATGGAGGGCTGGCTGCGCGCCTGCGCGGCGGCCGCGCCGGAGACCCTGGTCACCGACTGCGGCAGCACCAAGGCGTGGGTGTGCGAGCGCGGCGCGGCGCTGCTGGGCGAGGGCCGCTTCCTCGGCGGCCACCCGATGGCGGGGCGCGAGCGCAGCGGCTACGAGGCCGCCGAGGCCGGGCTCTTCGCGGGCTGCACCTGGGTGGTGACCCCGCGCCGCGAGGCCGACCTGGCCGGGTTCGCCCCCTGGCTGGCGGTGGTGGAGGCGCTCGGCGCCCACCTCGAGGTGCTCGACGCCGCCACCCACGACGCCGCCGTCGCCGCGATCTCGCACCTGCCCTTCGCGCTCAGCGCCGCCATGGTCCGTGCCGCGGCCGCCGGCCCGGCCTGGCCCGCGGCGCAGCGGCTGGCGGCGAGCGGCTTCCGCGACATGGCCCGGCTGGCGGGTGGCGACCCGGCGATGTATGCGGCGATCGCCCGCACCAACCCGGCGGCGATGCTGGGCGGCCTCGACCTGCTCCTGGCCGAGCTGGGCACGCTCCGCGGGCTGCTCGAGGGTGGCGATGGCGGCCAGGAGTGGTTCGCCGGCGCCCGGGGGCTCCGCGCCGCCTGGCTCGCCGGACGGGCCGCCGCGGGCAGGCCGGTCCGGTGACCGAGGTGCGACTGGAGGCGGCGCGGCGCGTCGACGGCGAGGTCACCGTGCCCGGCGACAAGTCGATCAGCCATCGCGCCCTGCTGCTCGGCGCCATGGCCTCCGGCCGCAGCTTCCTCGGCAACCTCTCACCCGCCGCCGACGTGGCCAGCACGGCGAGCTGCCTCGCCGCCTGCGGCGCCTGGCTGCGCCTCTTCGACGACGGGAAGTGGGTGCTGGACGGCGCCGGGGCGGGACGCACGCTGCGCAGCCCCGGCGCCGACCTCGACTGCGGCAACTCCGGCACCACCATGCGGCTGCTCAGCGGGGTGCTCGCCGGGCACGACGTGGAGGCCGTGCTCGACGGCGACGCCTCGCTGCGACGGCGGCCGATGCGCCGGGTGGCGGTGCCGCTGGAGCTGATGGGCGCGGTGGTCGAGCCCTCGCCGCAGGGCACCGCGCCGCTGCGGCTGCGCGGCCGCTTCCCGCTGCGACCCGTGGAGTACGAGCTGCCGGTGGCGAGCGCCCAGCTCAAGTCCGCGGTGCTGCTCGCCGGCCTCGCCGCCGAGGGTCCCACCACCGTGGTCGAGCCGGCGCCGAGCCGCGACCACACCGAGCGGCTGCTCCGGCTCTGCGGGGTGCCGGTGGCGGTCGAGGGAGGGCGGGTCACCGTCACCCCGGCACCGCTCCAGCCCTTCGGCCTGCGCGTGCCCGGCGACCTCAGCTCCGCCGCCTTCCTGCTCGCGCTGGCGGCGGCGCGTCCCGGGTGGCGGGTGCGCTGCCCCGGCGTCACCCTCAACCCCGGCCGCACCGGGGTCCTCGAGGTGCTGCGTGCGATGGGCGCCGAGGTGGCCGTCGAGCCGGGGCCCGACGCGGGCGGGGTCGAGCCGGTCGGCGACGTCGAGGTGCGCGGCGCGCCGCTGCGGGCGGTGACCATCGCCGGCGACCTGGTCCCGCGGCTGATCGACGAGCTGCCCGTGCTCGCCGTGCTCGCCACCCAGGCGGAGGGCACCACCGTGATCCGCGACGCCGCCGAGCTCCGGGCCAAGGAGAGCGACCGCATCGCGCTGGTCGCCGCCGGCCTGCGCGACCTCGGGGCGGAGTGCGAGGAGGCGCCGGACGGGCTCGCCGTCCACGGCCCGGTGCGGCTGGGCGCCGCCGCCCTCGACGCCCACGGCGACCATCGCCTGGCGATGGCCTGGGCGGTCGCCGCCTGCCTCGCCGGCGATGACGGCGCCACCACGATCGGCGGCGCCGAGTGCGTCGGCGTCTCCTATCCCCGCTTCTTCGAGGACCTGGCGGGTCTCACCGGCGGGGTGGGCTGACCCTCAGGCGGCCTCGGCGGGCGGCCCCAGGTCGAGGAGCAGGGGAGGGGAGGCGAGGTCCTCGACGATCTTGAGCTCGACCACGTCGAGCAGCACCGGCACCGAGCTGGGCGCCTCGATGAAGGGGCGGGCCGCCGGAGC
>JAXDLS010000329.1:0-5005 GCA_034666485.1 Chloroflexota bacterium | reverse complement strand
CGCAGGGCGCTCGGGAGGCCGTTCGAGTCACGCCATCGCGAGCTCTTCGACCTGTTTCCCGGCGGTTGCATGATCACCGACCTCGACGGAGTCGTCATCGAGGCCAATCTCGCAGCGGCGCGGCTCGTCGGAGTGAGCCGCGACGCCCTCGCCGGCGGATCGCTGGTCGAGCTCGTCGCACGGAGCGACCGCCGCCACCTGCGCCGTCTGGCCTCCGGTGCCGGCGCCGGGCAGAGCACGGTCGAGGGGAGGCTGCGGCTGGCGGCGCATGACCGAGCGGGCGGACTGGTGGAGGTCCGGGTGGTGCGGGTCGGGAGCGCCGCCGGCGAGGCGCTGCTGAGCTGGGCGCTCGGCGACGTGACCAGGCGCCGCAGGGCGGAGGATCGCACCGCCGAGTCGCTGCGGCGGGCGCGGCGGACACTGAAGCGGTTGCAGGATCTCGACGAGCTGAAGGACCTGTTCCTCCTCGCCGTGTCGCACGACGTGCGTGCACCGCTCCTCGCCATCCATGGCATGGTCGACATCATCGCCGGAGAGGGAGGCGCCGAGGCCACGATCGAGCCCGAGCGCCTCCTCCGCATCGTGGCTGCGATCAGGAACAACGCCGCCCTCCTGCAGCGGATCGGCGACGATCTCCTCAGCCTCGATCGCATCTCCCGCGGAGGGCGGGAGCTGCAGCGGCGCTCCATCGACGTCACCGCGCTCGTCCGCACGCTCATCGACCGGACCGACACCGGATCCCGAGAGGTCATCCTGACGGGCAGGTCCGGGCCCTGCGACGTCGACGCCGGGTTGGTCGAGCGCATCGTCGAGAACCTCCTCGTCAACGCGCTCCGGCACACACCTCCGAGCACTCCCGTGGCGGTGGTCGTGACCCGCGGCCAGGACGAGGTCGGCATCTCCGTGGAGGACCGCGGCGCCGGCGTCCGCGAGGAGGCCAGGCGCTCGATCTTCGAGCCCTTCTCGGGCGCCGGGCTGGACGGGCCCACGCCGGGAGCCGGCATCGGTCTCTTTCTCGTGCACCGGTTCGCCGGCCTGCACGGTGGCCGGGCCTGGGTCGAGGACCGATCCGGTGGTGGGGCCTGCTTCCGCGTCCTGCTCCCCTGCGGGCCTGCGACGTGAGCGTTCCGAACGTGTCGCACCTCCCGGTCCGCGTGCTCGTCGTCGACGACCACTGGGCCTTCGCCGATGCCCTGTGCCTGGCCCTGGAGGCTCGGGACGACCTCGCCTGCGCAGGCTGCGTGGGCAGCGTCGAGGACGCGATCGAGGCCATCACCGGTACCGCCCCCGACCTGGTTCTCATGGACCTCAACCTCCCCGGAGTCGACGGCATCGAGGGCACGCGGCGCATCAGGGTGCACCACCCTGCCCTGCGCGTGGTCGTCCTCACCGGGCAGGCCGAGCTCCACCGGATGACCCTGGCGCTCGAGGCGGGGGCATGCGGCTTCCTCCTCAAGGAGGGGCGCCTCGTCCACCTGCTCGACGCCATCGCGGCTCCCGGAGGACCAGTGGTGGTGGACCAGACCACCCTGACCCGGCTCGCCGAGCGGGCCGGCGGCGGCGGCGGCCACGTCACCGGCGGTCGACGGCGGGCTCCGGTGCTCACGCCCCGCGAGCTCGACGTCATGGAGCTGATGGGCCGCGGGCTCACACCGCACGCCGTCGCCCGGCGCCTCGGGATCAGCGTCCACACCTGCCGGGGGAACCTCAAGACCATCTACTCGAAGCTGGACGTCCACAGCCAGGTGGAGGCCGTGGTCGTCGCCGCCCGGCTGGGTCTGATCCAGTCCGGCGAGGCGGGCGCTGCCGACCGCGTGTCGTCCGATGCCAGGCCGCTGGTCCTGCTGGAGCCACGGTGGGCGCCGTCGCGGGAGTGAGCCCGGAGCCGGACCCACCACCACCCCACCTGGGGGGATTCGAGGGGACACGGATGCGGCTGGTGGCGCTCCGGGCGGTCGCGTAGCGTGCCCGGTATCGGTGTCCCCACGACCGGCCGGGTGTCGCACCCGGGCCGGCGGTGGTGCGCGCTGCCATTCCGCGCCCTCGCGGCTCTGACCCGGGAGTCTGCCCCCTGACACGCTCCATCGGTGTGGGTCGCGACGAGCGTCGAGGCGTCCGCCCGCCCGCGGTGCGGGTGGCTCGGAACACGGCTCTGCGCGCCACCGCGGAGGTGGTGGGAAAACTGGCGTCGCTGCTCGTCTTCGCGGGCATCGCGCGGTCTCTGGGGCGGGAGACGCTGGGTGACTACGTCTTCGCGCTCTCCCTGGTTCAGATCATCTACGCGGTGGCCGGCTTCGGCCTCGACCGGATGGCGATGCGTGACATCGCCCGCGATCGCGACGCCCTGCGCGGCCTCTTCTATCACCAGATGGTCTTCAAGCTCGCGCTCGGTGTCCTCGGCCTCGTCGTCACGGACCTCGGCGTCCTCGCCCTGGGCTACCCTCGTCAGGTCGTCGTCCTCGTTGCCGTGCTCGGCGCGGCCCAGCTCCTCGCCCTGCTGAGCTGCACCCCGCTGGCGGTGTTCCAGGCCCACGAGCAGATGGAGTACTACTTCGCGGCGACGGTGCCGAACAAGGTCCTCGCGTCGCTCTTCGGCCTCGGCGCGCTCATCGCCCACACCGGCATCATCGGCGTCGCCGTGGCCAACCTCGTCGCCTCGGTGCTCGCGCTCGGTCTGGCGATCTGGCTCGTCTACCGGCACTTCGCGCGGCCCCACCCGCGGGTGCGAGCGGGCGAGTGGCCGCGTCTCGTCCTCGTCGCGGGGCCCTTCGCGCTCCAGGAGATCCTCGGTCAGATCGTGTTCCGGATCGACGTGGTGCTGCTGTCGCTGTTCACCAGCAGCTCGGTGGTCGGGGCCTATGGGGCCGCCACCCGGCTCCTCGAGGCGACGCTGTTCCTGGCCTGGTCGTCGGGCGCCTCGGTGCTCCCCATGTTCTCGTATCTGGGGCGTGACTCGGTGCCCTCCCTGGACCGTGCCTACCGAGCCTCGGTCACCTTCGTCAGCAGCATGGTGGTGCCCGTCGCCGTCACCCTGTTCGTCTGCGCGGGCCCGATCGTCACCCTCCTGTACGGGCGCCGCTACGACGTCGCGGTACCGGTGCTGCGGTGGCTGTCCTTCGCGGTCGGGGCCTACTCCGTCGGCTATGTCGCGGGGACCCTGGTCCTGGTGCGGCGGCCCGGCCGCCTGACGGTGATGGTCACCGCCGTCGCTGCGGTGGCGAACATCCTCCTCAACCTGGCGCTGATCCCGACCCTCGCCGCGGTGGGCGCTGCGGTCGCGACGCTGGCCACGGAGATCCTGCTCACCACCATGCTGATGCTCCTGGCCCGGCGGGTGGTACCGGCGGCGTGCTGGGGGCCGTCGGCCGCCGCGGTGGCGCTGAGCGGAGCGCTGATGGGCGCTGCGATGATCCCGTTCGCAGGCCGGCTCGCGGTCGCCGTGCCCGTCGGCGTCGTCACCTATCTCGTGTCGGTGGTGGTGGTGGGGTCCAGGCTGGCCGCGGAGGACGCGTCCTTCGTGCGTGCGCGCCTGGTCCGATCGCGGAGGTCGCGGGGCGCCGGCTCGCTCACGTGACGGGTGGCGATCACCGGGCGATCCGATCGAGCCGGTTCGGGGCGTCTGCCCATGGTCTCTGGGGGCACGCGTGGTCGGCGTGCGGTCCCCTGCACCAACCCAGGGGGGCCCCAATTGGGTCTGTTCGCCCTCGCTCCCGTGACCTAGCGTGACTTCAGTCACACAGGCTCGGCACTGAGCCGGGCGGTCTGAGGGGGTGAGAGAGGATGCGGGGAGAGTTGGCGATGAGCGGCGGCGACCGGTATCCACGGGCACGCCGCGGGTGGCGGCGACTGACGCAGCCGCTGTCCCGCCGTCGCGATGCCCGGCTGCACCGCAGCCTCTCCCAGGCGGAGGCCGAGCTCCTCTACCTTCGCGAGGAGAACACGAGGTTGCGCCTCGAGCGCGCGTGTCAACCGGTCCCTCCGGTGGATGCCGAACCGCCTGCCGACGGCGGTGGCGCTCTCGACAGCACGCTGGCCGCGGAGGTGCTGGTCGTGCGGGAGAGCCTGCTCGAGGTGTGCGAGAGGCTCGAGACCGCACTGAGGTCGGCGCGAGACCTGCTGCGTGGGCCGGCGCTCGTCGAGAGCGGCGGCGACGAGGTGTTGCCGTACCCTCCCGCGCGCGTCGCGAAGATCACCGGCAGGGGCCGGCTGTCCGCCCCGTCGGGGTGGGAGCCCGCCCCTGCCGCGGTCGACCCGGCGAGCAACGGATCACGGGCGCCGATGTGAGCGGTCCGTCGTCGCCGGTGCGCCGCCGTCCGGGCGCCGAGCACCCGCGGGTGCTCCTGAGCGTCGACCGGTTGGACGACGCCCCGGGCCTGGCCGCGTGGGTCCTCATGCTGGTGCGCGGCATTCCCGAGGTGCGCTGGCTGGTCCGGTCCGTGCGCACACCGGGCTCCCCGTCGCCGCTCCCCCTCCGCCTGGCACCCAACGCCCGCAGCCTGCGGCCGGTCGAGCCCAGGCCGATGCGGCGGCTCCTGCCGCCCGTCGGGTGGCCGGCGGTGAGCCGGCCCACCCTTCCCGAGGACCTGGCGCGTGGGCTGCTCGGGCAGGGCGACGAGCCCTTCGCCGCGGTGGACGCGCTGATGCGGTGCCGCCTCAGCCCGGCCCTGGCCGCCCGCGAGTTCCGGTCCGCGCAGGGCCGTGGCGCGGTCGCCGAGATCATCGGCCTGGTGACCGAGGAGGAGCCCTCGATCCCGAGCCGGCCGGACGAGGCGGAGGTGGCTCGTGTCCTCGAGGCACTGTGGGCCGTCGCCTGTACCGCGGCGGCCCCGATCCCGGCCGTCGACATGGTGCACGCCGTCTCGGCGGGACCCGCCGCGATCCAGGGGATCGTCCAGCGTGCCCTGCACGGGACACCGCTCGTCCTCACCGAGCACGACCTGCCGGTCGATGACGGCTGGCCGCACCCGATGGTCGGTGGGCACAGCGCGACGTCGCGCTTCCTGCG
>JAXDLS010000328.1:0-5763 GCA_034666485.1 Chloroflexota bacterium | reverse complement strand
GCCCGCGGAGCGGATGACGATGTCGCCGTAGCCGAAGAAGCGGGCGGTGATGCCCCGGCTCAGGGTGGTGTGCTGGATCTTCTCGATCCCCAGCGACTCCGAGACCCGGTTGAGCACCCCGTAGCTGGTGATCACCCGCTGGTTGGTCAGGGTGTAGGTGGTGTAGTGCCACTCCAGCAGCCGGAAGGCGAGCAGCACCGCCACCACCAGGACCATCACCAGCCACGCGGGGAAGCGGAAGACGTGGAGCAGGAAGTAGCCGGCGCCGAACACCAGCGCCCAGAAGGCCACGTGGCGGCCGAAGTGGTGCCAGGGCTCGCTGGGATCGGCCTGGTAGCGGGTCCAGCGCAGCGCCAGGCGGATCAGCACCCCGAGGGCGAGCAGCAGGGTCGCGTCGATGATCCGGAGCACCCCCAGGCCGACCGCCAGTGCGGCGACGCACACCAGCGCGTAGGGGATGAAGATTGCAATGTGCTGGCGGGCGACACAGATCGGCCGCTCACCGTCGACGTAGGGTTCGGGCATGCCGTCTCATGGACCGAGGCTGAACTCCCTCCAGGGTATCCCAGCAGCCGGATCTGCGGCGAGTTGCGCCGGAGCGATACACCCGACCCCCATCGCTTGTCTCTTGTGTGAGGACGCCCTCGCGTCCCCATTCTCGACTGATTTATCGGACCCAAACCAGAGGGTAGGGGTAATGCTCAGTACATATCTCAAGGGCGTAGCGGCAGTCTCGACGGCAGGCATCCTGCTCTTCGGGGCCGGCTCGGCGGCACGCGCCGACCTCAGCCCGCCCAGCGCGCCGGGCGTCGACAGCAGCCAGGCTCAGCCGGCTCCCGACCCGGGTGCGTACGCGCCGATCCCGTCCCAGGTGCAGAACGCACCCGGCACCGACGCGCGCGACACCGGCACCGGGCCCTCCACGCCCCAGAGACATGACAGCACCCCGCAGACGCGGAACAGCACCGACGGCGACACGGTGTTCACCCCGGCGCCGCCCAGCAGCGCCACCGCCAACGTCGTCAACGCCAACATCATCGACACCTGCGTGAGCTGCACCAGCGCCAGCGCCGGATCGAACACGGCGAGCGCCCACGCCACCGCCATCCGCCTGCTCGGCAACGACATCGCCGCGGGCAAGTCGCTCTCGGGCAAGGACGACGACAAGGACAGCGGCGCGCTGCTGGCCATTCCCGCGAACCCGCTGCTGGCGCTCGCCCTCGCCGACTGGGAGGAGCACACCGGCGGGCACGCCTCCTCGAGCGCGCACTCGCGTGCGTCCCTCCTCGACCTGGCGGTCGGCCCGACCCAGTCGTCCACCGGCGGCGCCATCACCGTGGCCGTGCTCGAGGCCGCCAGCGACGCCCAGTACCAGGGCCTCTCCTCGCAGGGCAGCGGCTACAACAACGGCGTCGACATCAACATCGGCCAGGGCGCCCTGGTCATCATCCTGCTCCACTCCGACGCCTCCAGCTCGAACAAGGGCTCGGCGTACGTGGTCGGGATCAACGGCACCCAGATCCTGAGCTCCGACCAGACCGGGAACGGTGGCATCCCGATCAGCGTGCCCGGCGTCGTCGGCCTCGTCCTCCTCCAGGTGGGCGCGAACGGCGGCAACGGCAGCACCGGCGCCGCCGTCGGCACCGTCAGCGACCTGCTCGGCCAGAGCGGCCAGCAGGCGGGCGTGCTGACCGCCTCCGCGGTCGGCCTCACCGGCCTCCAGGCCACCCCGAACGCGGGCACCCCCACCACCGGCGCCCCGGCGACCGGCGGGGCCGGCCTCGGCGCCCCGAACACCGGCGCGGCCTTCGGCCTCGGCGGCCTGCTGCTCCTCCTGAGCGGCGCCGGCCTGGCAGCGGCCAGCCTCCGCCGCCGGAACGCCCGGTAGTCTCCAGACCGACCCTTCGAGCGGGCCGCCGGTGATCCGGCGGCCCGCTCTGCTGTTAAGGGCCCGGTCTAATGCCGGAAGTGGCGCTCTCCGGTCATGACCATCGCCATGCCGAGGGCGTCGGCGGCGGTCACCACCTCGGCGTCGTTGCGGCTGCCGCCGGGCTGGATGACCGCGGTGGCGCCGGCGCGTCCGACCGCCTCGAGGCCGTCGGCGAAGGGGAAGAAGGCGTCCGAGGCGGCCACCGAGCCCGCCGCGGACTCGCCGGCCCGGGCCACCGCCAGCTCGGCGGCCTCGACCCGGGACATCTGACCCGCGCCCACCCCCACCGCCCTGCCGTCACGGACCAGCACGATGGCGTTCGACTTGACGTGGCGGCAGACCCGGGCGGCGACCAGCAGGTCGGCCCACTCCGCCTCGGTGGGCTCGCGCCGGGTCGCCACCCGCATCGCCGAGCGGTCGGTGGACACGACGTCGGGGGTCTGGACCAGCAGGCCTCCGTCGACGCTGCGGACGTCGAGCTGGGCGGCGGCGGGGGGCCCCTCGACGCTGAGCACGCGGGTGCGCTGGCGGCGGGCGAGCAGCTCGGCGGCGGCGGGGTCGACCCCGGCGGCGACCACCACCTCGAGGAAGGTCGACACCAGCTCCTCGGCGACGGCGGGGTCGATGGCCCGGTTGAGGGCGACCACCCCGCCGAAGGCGCTGCGCGGGTCGCAGGCGAGGGCGCGGCGGTAGGCCTCGGCGATGTCGGGACCGACCGAGAAGCCGCAGGGATTGGTGTGCTTGATGATCGCCGCGGCCGGCTCGGCGAAGTCGGCGACCAGGCGGCGGGCGGCGTCGGTGTCGAGCCAGTTGGTGAAGGAGAGGGCGGCGCCCTGGAGGTGGCGCGCTCCGGCGAGGCCGCCGCCGGCCCCGGCGACGGCGTAGAGGGCGCCGCGCTGATGCGGGTTCTCGCCGTAGCGCAGCTCGGCGAGCCGGGGCCCGCCGACGGTGAGCTCGGCCGGCATCGCATCGGTCGAGCCCGCGGCCAGGTACGCGGCCACCGCCGTGTCGTAGGCGGCGACGTGCGCGAAGGCCTCGGCGGCGAGCCGGCGCCGGGTGGCGTCACCGACGGCGCCGTGGACGCGCAGCTCGGCGAGCACATCCGGGTACTGGCCGGGCGAGACCACAACCGTCACCGAGTCGGCGTTCTTGGCGGCGCCGCGGATCAGGGTGGGGCCGCCGATGTCGATGTTCTCGATCACCTCGGCGCGCTCCGCGCCCCGCGCCACCGTCTCGCGGAAGGGGTAGAGGGAGACCGCCACGATGTCGATGGGGTGGAAGCCGTGCTCGGCGAGCTGCGCCCGGTGGCTCTCGAGGTCGCGCCGGGCGAGGATGCCGGCGTGGATGGCGGGGTGGAGGGTCTTCACCCTGCCGTCGAGCATCTCCGGCAGGCCGGTGATCGCGCTCACCGCGGTGGCCTCGATGCCGGCGGCGGCGAGCGCGCGGCGGGTGCCGTCGGTGGCGATCAGCTCCACCCCGCACTCGCGCAGGCCGCGGGCGAACTCGACCAGCCCGGTCTTGTCGTGGGGCCCGAGCAGGGCGCGCAGGGTCACCGGCCCGGCTGCCCCACCGGGGCGGGCAGGATGCGCACCCCCCGACCCTCCCGCCGCAGCCGTCCCTCGCACCAGAGCGCCACCGCCTCGGGCAGCAGGCGCCACTCCTGCTCGTGGATGCGGGCGCGGAGCCGGGCGGCGTCGTCGCCGTCGAGCACCGGGACCGGCGCCTGGAGGACGATCGGGCCGCCGTCGGGGGCGCCGGCGGCGAGCAGGTGGACGGTGCACCCGGTCACCCTCACCCCCGCCTCGAGCGCCTCCTCGACGGCGTGCATCCCACCCCCGAAGGCGGGGAGCAGCGAGGGGTGCAGGTTGAGGATGGCGTCGGGGAAGGCCTCGAGCACGCGGTGGTCGAGCACCCGGTCGTAGCCGGCGCAGACCACCAGCCGGACCCGGCCGCGGAGCAGGCGGTCGCGCATCGCCAGGTCGCGGGCGGCGGCGTCGCCACCGAAGCCCGAGACCGGCATCGACACCGCCTCGACGCCGTGCGCACGGGCGATCGCCAGCGCGCCCGCGCTGGCACGGTTGCTGACCACCAGCGTGATCCGGGCGGGAAAGCCGGGGTGCTCGGCGGCGTCGAGGAGGGCGCGGAGGTTGGTGCCCGCGCCCGAGACCAGCACCGCCGTGGGCACGCGGGGGTCGGCGGCGGCGCTCAGCGCAGCACCACCCTCTCCGGTGCCGCCTGCTCGACGACCCGGCCGATGCGGTGGACCGGCATGCCCGCGGCCGCGACCGCCGCGTCGGCCTGGCCGGCGGGCACCACGACCACCATGCCGATGCCCATGTTGAAGGTGCGCCACATCTCGTCGGGGTGCACCCCGCCCGCCTCCTGGATGGCGCGGAAGAGCGGCGGCACCGTCCAGGTGGCCCGGTCGAGCTCGACCCCCAGGCCCTGGGGCAGCGCCCGGGGGACGTTCTCCTTGAGGCCGCCGCCGGTGATGTGGGCGATGGCGCGCACGTCGAGGCTCGAGCGCAGCTCGCGCACCGGGGCGAGGTAGGAGCGGTGGGGCTCGAGGAGCATGTCGGCGAGGGGACGGTCGGTCCCCGGCAGCGGCTGCCCGTAGTCGAGCTCGTTCTCGCTCACGATGTGCCGCACCAGGGAGTAGCCGTTGGTGTGGAGGCCGCTGCTGGGCAGCCCCAGGACGGCGTCGCCGGCCTGCACCCGGGCGCCGTCGACGATGCCCTCGCGGTCGACGATGCCGACGATGAAGCCGGCGAGATCGTAGTCGCCGAGGGCATAGAGGCCGGGCATCTCGGCGGTCTCCCCGCCGATCAGCGCACACCCGGCCGCCGAGCAGGCCTCGGCGATGCCCTCGACGATCTCGGCGAGCTGCTCGGGGTTGAGGCGGCCGGTGGCGAAGTAGTCGAGGAAGAAGAGCGGGTCGGCGCCGCAGCAGAGGATGTCGTTGACACAGTGGTTGACCAGATCGCTGCCGATCCCCCGGTGGCGCGCGGCGGCGATGGCCACCTTGATCTTGGTGCCGACCCCGTCGGCGCTGGAGACCAGGACCGGCTCGCGGTGGCGGCTGGTGTCGAGCGCGAAGAGACCGCTGAAGGAGCCCAGGCCGCCCAGCACACCGGGGGTGAAGGTCGACGCCACGGTCCGCTTGATCAGAGCGACGGCGCGGTTCCCCTCATCGATGTCGACGCCGGCGTCGGCGTAGCGCAGGTCGCCCACGGATGCCTCGTGCACGAAGGACGGACGGTGCCGGGCACCCGGCGGTCGGCCCACCGGCTGCCCGGCACAGAGTGTAGCGACCCGGCCCGTCCGAACCGTTCAGCCGCTCAGGACGCGCTCCATGGGCACGGCCTTGGCGGACTCACCGGGCAGCCTGTCCGCCTTGCGCAGCGGCGGCTGGACCGGGCTGGAGAGCGCCCGGCGCACCAGCAGGGTCGCCCCGGTGGTGGCCGCCGCGGTGCCCGCATCGCGCAGGATGCGCCGCCACAGTGGGTTGTGCTTCTCCTGCTCCTCGGCGAGCTCCCGGGCGATCTCCCGGGCCATCGCCTGCCTCGCCCGCTGGCGCTTCTCGCCCAGCTCGTGGGTGGTCTGGGCGAGCAGCCGGTCGGCGCGGTGCGCCACCGGCAGCACCATCCCCTGGGCGGACTTGGGCAGCCTCCTCGCCGGGAGGGCGAGGCGCTCGGGCGGCCGCGCGGAGCGCGCCTTCAGCATCACCACGGCGGCCACGGCGCCGCCGGCGACCGCCGCCGCGCCGGCGGCGTAGGGCACCCAGCGCCGCCAGCCGAGGCTGGTCACGCGCTCGCGGACCTCGGCGACCCTCG
>JAXDLS010000327.1:0-4388 GCA_034666485.1 Chloroflexota bacterium | reverse complement strand
CACGCCGGCGCCGCCTGGCCCGGGCACCCGGCGCTCGACCCGCAGCACCTCCGCGCCCATGTCGGCGAGCATCATCGCCGCGAAGGGACCGGGACCGATGCCCGCCACCTCGACGACGCGGACTCCCGCCAGCGGTCCGCCGGGGGCGCGGTCGGAGGGGGTGGCGGTCACGGCTGGCTGAGCATACTGAACGCCTCCGTCGAGGCGGCCTGGCGCCGTCACCAAGTCGAAAGGATGCACCCGCGACGATGCGGGCATGCTGAGCATCCCGCACCGCGGACGCGGCACCGCGCGCCTCGCCGTCAGCGTCGCCGCCATCGCGGTGGTGGTCCACGGCATCGACCCCGCCGCCCTCGGCCGGCTGCTGTCGACCGCGGCGCCGCGCCTGCTGATCCCCGCCATCGCCCTCGGCGCGCTCGCCCAGGCGTCGGCGTTCCCGCAGTGGGCGGTGCTGCTCGGCGAGCGCTCGTCGCTGGGATGGCGGCCGCTCGCCTCGGTCTTCCTCCGCGCCACCTTCATCGGCCAGGCGCTGCCCACCGGGGTCGGCGGCGACGCCGTCCGCACCGTCGAGGTGGGACGGACGCTGGGCTACGGCACCGCCCTCGGCTCGGTGATCGCCAGCCACCTGATGGGCCTGCTCGCCATGGGCTGCTGGGCGGTGGCCGGCTCGGTCTTCGTCTCCGGCCTGCCCGCGGGGATGTCGCGCGTCCTCGCCGCCGCCTTCCTCCTGGCGGTCACCGTGCTGGCGCTGGGAGCGCTGAACGGCGACCGCGTCCTGCATCGCGTCCGGGGCGGGCGCCGCGTCACCCGGATGCTGGTGGAGGTGGGCCAGAGCCTCGCCTCCTACCGGAGCCGGCGGCGGCTGCTCGCCTCGGCGTTCGCGGTCTGCATCGTCGGGTGGGCGCTGAGCCTGGTGAGCATGGTGCTGTTCGCGAGCTCGGTCGGGGCGCACCCCGGCTGGCAGGTCTTCGCCCTCGCCGTGCCGGTGAGCCTCGCCGCCACCCTGCTGCCGGTCACCATCAACGGCTTCGGGATCCGCGAGGGGATCTTCGTCGGCATCCTCGCCCACACCGGTGTCGGCACGGTGGCGGCCACCGCGATCGCCGTGTTCGCCGACCTGCAGATCCTTCCGGTCGCGCTCCTGGGGGCCGTGCTCTGCCTCGGACGGCTCCGCCCGAGGCGGCGTGGCATTGCAGTCACACGACTGTCACCGCTGTCACCGCAGCGCGATCACTGCTGAAAGGAATACTTCCTCCACGGCTCGCCCGGCACCGCCGCGGTCGAGGCCCGGGACAGCCTGACCTGGCTGGGACAGCTCTGGGTCCCCCGCTGCTGAGCTCCGGTCAGCCCGGCGCCGTGGCGAGGGCCGTCATCGGGGCGCCCGGGCGGGGGTCACTTGCTCGGGGGCTTCGGCTCGCTCGCCCCCGCGGCCTCCCGGGTCGGCGAGGACGAGGTGTTCGGGGTCGGCGGCAGGACCAGCCGGTAGCCGTCCGGGAGGGGCGTCGCCGTGGGGATGGTCGAGGCCGGCCACGGCGAGTCGGACCCGCAGGCGGTCAGCGCCGGCCCGACCAGGACGAGGCTCACGATCAGCACGCGGAGTCCGGGCACACTGAGGAGTCTGGGCACACTGATACGACTCGGCCGCCGCCCAGATCTTGCGCCGGCCGCCCCCGACCATCTGGGTAAGCTTGCGCAATCGTGAAGACCACGGCCCCTGAGACGGAGACCGGTGGGCCCGGGGTCACCCGGACGGCGCGGGCGCTGCTGGTCCGGCTCGCCCGGCACCGCCTCGCCGGGACCGGGCTGGCCCTCGCCGCCGTGCTGCTGCTGTGGCTGCCCGCCCGCGGGGGCCTGAGCGGCTGGGCGGTGGCGCTGGGCATGGACGAGCAGCGGGGAGCCCTGGTGGCCGCCCTGCTCGCCGTCCTCACCGCCGCCGGGGCGGCCACCCTGCTGGGCAGCCGCCCCGGACCGTCGCGGGCCGGCGGCCTGCTCGGCCTGGTCGCGGTCGAGGTGGTGCCGTTCCTGGCCGGTGCCGCCCGCACCGGCCCCACCGGCGGCCTGGCGACGAGCACGGTCGCCGTCGAGTGGGTGGCCCAGCCGCTGGGGATGCTGCTCCTCGGCTGGATCGCCGCCACCGCCGGGGCCGGGATCGGGACGCTGCTGCGTGCCGACGTGCTCGGCCTGTGGGCCCGGCTCCGGCAGGGGGGGCGCGCCGGGCCGCCGGTGGTGGTGGCCGGCCTCGTGGTCGCCATCCTGGTCGCCGTGCCCGCCGCCACCACCGCCCTCCAGGACGGCTCGATCACCGCGCTCTACAGCTACTCGACCCCGGGGCCGGCCCACCTCGGGCAGGGCAGCCACTCCGGGCCGGGGGTGGTGGCCGCGGCGAACGGGGGGCTCCACCCGCCCGCGGGCCGCATCGACCCGATCTCCATCGGCGGACGCAGCATCCGGGTGTACCTGCCCCCCTCCTATGCACTGCAGCCGGGCACCTCCTTCCCGGTGGTGTACTTCCTCCACGGGTATCCCTCGACCGAGCTCCAGTGGCTGAGCGGGGCACAGCTCCCGGGGGTGCTCGACCAGCTCATCGCCGCGCGGGCGGTGCCGCCGCTGCTGGCGGTGCTCCCCGACGGCAACGGCAGGTCCATGTCCGACGCGGAGTGGGGCGACACCGTCCGCGGCGACCGGATCGAGGACTGGCTGGTCGACTCCGTGGTGCCCGCCATCGACGCCCGCTACCGCACCCTGGGCGCCCGCTACCGCGGGATCGCCGGGCTCAGCGCCGGCGGCTTCGGCGCCCTGAACATCGCCACCCGCCATCCCCGGCTCTTCGGCTGGGCGGCGAGCTACTCGGGCTACGTCGCGGCGCGCCGTGACCTCTTCGCGGGCCCCTCGGCGGCGGCGAACAGCCCGCAGCTGACCGTGACCCGGGTCGCCGCCGCCGAGCGCATGCCCCTCTACGTCGGCGTCGGCACCGGCGACCGCCGCTACCTCGACACCAATGAGGGGTTCGTCGCCGAGCTCCGCCGCCTCGGCTGGGAGCCGGTCTCGTTCGACGTGGTGCCCGGCGGCCACGGCTGGGTCGCCTGGCGCCTCGAGCTGGTGCACAGCCTGGAGTGGCTGGGCACGCTGTGGCCCCCGCCGGCGGACCGGCCGCCCGCGGACACCGCGGTGGAGTGAGCCGCGCGTCAGTCGAGGAGGCTCGGCCGCGTCCAGGCCTCGCCCAGGACGTGCTGCGCCAGGAAGGCCAGGACCGTCGAGTACCAGACCTTCGCGTGGTTCGGGCTGAGGACCCAGTGGTTCTCGTCCGGGAAGTACAGGAACCGGTGGGGGCTCGAGCCGTCCTCGGCCGTCGACCGGGAGGTGAGGTCCCACCACAGCCGCAGACCCTCACCGATCGGCACCCGGTGGTCCTTGTCGCCGTGCACCACGAGCATCGGGGTGACGATGGCGTCCACGAAGCGGTGCGGTGAGTTGGCCTCCGCCATCTCCGGGCTCATCTCGCGGCGCCAGTAGAAGGCCGCGTCGGTGGTGGGGCCGAACTGGTCGAGCGCCCAGAGCGATGCGTGGGTGACGATCGCCGCGAAGCGGTCGGTGTGCCCGGCCACCCAGTTCGCCATGTAGCCGCCGAAGGAGCCTCCCATCGCGGCGGTGCGCCCGGCGTCGACGTCGACACGGGCCTCGGCGGCGTCGGTGATGGTCATCAGGTCGGTGTACGGCCTGCCACCCCAGGCGCCCCACCCGCGCCGGACGAAGTCGATGCCGTACCCCGTCGACAGCGCCGGGTCGGGCAGCAGCACGGCATAGCCCCGGGCCACCGCGAGCCAGGCGTTCCAGCGCCACGACCAGGCGTTGAACGAGGCGAGAGGGCCGCCATGGATCCAGAGCAGGAGGGGGGCGGGCGCCTCCGCACCGGCGCCGTGCGGCAGCGCGAGCCACCCCCGCAGCGGGGTCCCGTCGTCGGCGGCCGCGGTCACCTCCTCGAGCCGTCCGGGCACCTGCACGCTCATTCCCAGCGCCTCGGCCGGACCGGGCAGGGCCTCGACCGGCGAGGCGCCGTCCAGGGCGACCCGGACGGGGGCGGGCGGGGAGTCCACCGTCGAGCGCAGCGCGTAGGCCCAGCGCCCGTCCGGCGACACCGCGACGTCCGTGTAGGCCCCGTCCACGGTCAGCCGCGACGGTGCCCCGGTGGCGGCGTCCACGCGCCACAGCGGAGACCGGCCCTGGTCGTCCGCGACGACGACGAGCGCAGCACCGTCGGGCGTCCAGCGGAGGGTGTGCGGCCAGCGATCCCAGCCGGCGGTCAGCGACCGGACCTCGCCACCGGCGACGGGGACGATTCCCAACCAGGAGTCGCCGGGATCCTGCGCGGTGGACCGGCGGTGCACCCT
>JAXDLS010000326.1:0-5467 GCA_034666485.1 Chloroflexota bacterium | reverse complement strand
CGACGAAGACGAAGCCGCAGTGGCGCTGCGCCGGGGCCTAGGGCCCGGTGATCCTCCCGTGCCCGTCGACCGGGACGTCGTCGACGCAGCTGTCGTTGTTGTACGGGTAGGAGAGTCCGTAGGCGGTGATCGGGGCGCCGCCGAGGGGATGGCTGAGGACGTCCGGGAACACCGGGCTGGCCACGCGCAGCACGAACGCGGTCACCACCAGCGCGAGCAGCCAGACGACGTCGACCCGCTCGAGGTCGAGGAAGGCACGGGCCCCCACCCGGGGCACGCTGCCCGGGGGCCCGGGTCTCACCGGCGGCGCCTCCGGCGGGCCGACGGGGGTGCCGGCTCGGGCCGTGGCATCGCCGCCTCGATCTCCCGCAGCAGGCCCTCGACGTCCACCACCGGCACCACCAGGTCGTTCTCGAAGAGAAACTGGCGGCCGAGCAGGCGGCGCAGCTTCACCAGCTGCTCGGCGGGGGTGTCGAGCCGCAGGGTGAGCGCCTCGGTCTCCAGCCAGCGCGCCACCGGCCGGGGGAGCACGCGGCGGCGCTCCGGCTTGTTGGCGGTGGCCGACACCCTGGCGACCCGCGCCCGGCGCACCTCGGCAAGGGGGATGCGCTGGCTCATGCCGGTGCGGCGGATCACCAGGTCCTCGCCCTCGACCGCGAGCGTGCTGAAGCGCTGGCGGAGCCAGAAGTTGAAGGCGAAGCCGTAGAAGGCGGCCCCCAGGAAGCTCAGCGGGGCGGTGCCGCCCGCCCCCTTCCCGTGCTGGAGGAGCGGCTCCAGCAGGGTGGCGAGCAGGCAGCCGGTGGCGAACAGCAGCAGCGGCAGGCGGAACCGCCGCCACCGATCGACGTCGTACAGGATGGCGTGGCGACGGATGGGCATGGCTGGGCGGCGCCGAGGATACCTGCCCAGCCCATCGCCCAGCGTCGTCGTGGGGTCGTCACCCCACCTTCACAACTCCTCACCGGAACTGAACCGGCGCGAACCGGGGCCGGCGGTATCGTGTGATCACCGAGCGGGATCACCGCTCCTGAACTCGAAGCTCATTCCCTTCCTTGGAAAGGCCGGGGCCGCAAGCCCCGGCCTTTTCATATTTCGCCTCCGGCAACCGGATGCCGCTCATCCGCTCGCAACGAGGGTGCTCCGAACTCGGTGCCTTGACAGGGCGTGGCCGCGAGGGATAGGGTCGTAGCCATAACACCTGTTACTGCTGATATCACTAATCGCGTCATTTGCAGTGACAGTGTCCGCGCTTTGACCGGAGGGTCCCAAACGATGGGCGACGAGACCAAGGACAAGGGCACCGCAGCGGACCCCGCGCATCCCCAGTCGACGGGTCGCGTGGGCGGCAAGGGCGGCATCTCGACCGCGGCCGAGGGTGAGAGCCGGATGCCGGAGACCCCCTTCGACAGCGTCACCCACGAGGGTGAGGACGTGACTCCGTCGGCTGGCCAGATGGGCACCCACACCGAAGGCACCCGCAAGGCCGAGGAGATGGGCCAGGACGCGGAGCACGAGAGCATGGGCACCACCGGCGCCGGCCGTCCGGCCGGGCGTCAGGGAGCGAGCGAGAACCGGCCGACCGAGTCCGGCATGGGAACGGGGGACGACGCGTCCGGCCAGACCAACGTCTGATCCAGGCAGCCATGAGGGAGCCCGCCCCGCGTGGGGCGGGCTCTCCGCGTATCAGGACCCGCTGCGCACCCGGCGCACCGCCTCCTGCCAGGCCGCGTACGCCTCCACCGGCCGGCGTCCGGGCCGGGCGGGCTCGAAGCGCCGCCCCGGACGCCAGGTCTGGGCCACCGCCTCGGGCCCGTCGAGAAGCCCGGCACCGATGGCCGCGAGCCAGGCGGCGCCGAGGGCGGTGGTCTCCGCGGTCGAGGTGCGCGACACCGGGATGCCGAGCAGGTCGGCCTGGAGCTGGAGCATGCCGTCCATGACGCTGGCGCCGCCGTCGACCCGCAGCTCGGCGAAGCTCGCGCCGGCGGCCACCATGGCCTCGACGACGTCGCGGGTGCGCAGCGCCATCGCCTCGACGACGGCGCGCACCACGTGGGCGCGCGTGACCCCACCGGTGAGCCCGAGCAGGGCTCCGCGAGCGCCGCTGTCCCAGTAGGGGGCGCCCAGCCCGGCGAGGGCGGGCACGAAGTGGCAGCCGTTGGCGTCCGGGACGCTGTCGAAGAGGGGGCCGGCCTCGGAGGGCGCCGCGATGAGGCCGAGCCCGTCGCGCAGCCAGGTGAGCCCGGCGCCGGTGACGAAGATGCTCCCCTCGAGCGCGAAGCTGTCCTCGCCGTCCAGGCGCCACGCCACCGTGGTCAGCAGCCCGTGGGCGGGCTCGGGAAGGCTGCCGCCGAGGTTGCAGAGCAGGAAGCTGCCCGTGCCGTAGGTGTTCTTGCTCATCCCCGGGGCCACGCACGCCTGTCCGAAGAGCGCCGCCTGCTGGTCGCCGGCGATGCCGCGGATGGCGAGGCGCCGGCCGAGGAAGGCGTCCGGGTCGGTGTCGCCGAAGTGGCCCGCCGAGTCGCACACCTCCGGGAGCATCGCCGCCGGCACCCCGAAGAGATCGCAGAGGCCGGCGTCGAAGGCGCCGGCGCGGAGGTCCCACAGCAGGGTGCGGCTGGCGTTCGACGGGTCGGTCGCGATGCGGCGGCCGCCGGTGAGGCGGGCCACCAGCCAGCCGTCGACGGTGGCGGCGCAGAGCTCTCCCCGCTCGGCGCGCGCGCGCAGCTCGGGGCGCTCGCGGAGCAGCCATTCCAGCTTGGTGGCGGTGAAGTAGGGGTCGAGCAGCAGGCCGGTGCGGGCGCGCAGCTCCGGCTCCTCGCCGGCGCGCCGGTGGGCGTCGCAGATCTCCGCGCTGCGCCGGCACTGCCAGACGATCGCCGGCGCCACCGGGCGCAGCGTCTCCCGCTCGAAGACCACCACGGTCTCCCGCTGGTTGGTGATGCCCAGCGCCGCGGGGTGCACCTCGCCGTCGAGCAGCTCGGAGCAGGCGCCGAGCACCGAGCTCCAGAGCGCCTCGGCGTCCTGCTCCACCCAGCCGGGATGCGGGTAGACGACCGGCACCTCGCGGTGCGCGCGGCGATGGACGGTGCCGTCCAGGCCCACCAGCAGCGCGGTGGTTCCGGTGGTGCCCTGGTCGACGGCCAGGATCAGCGGCCCGGCCACTACTCGCCGGCGAAGCGGGGGGCGCGCCGCTCCTGCTGGGCGGCCAGGCCCTCGCGGAAGTCGCGGCTGCGCAGCAGCGTGCCGAGGTTGGCCGCCAGGGCGCTGCGCTGCCCCTCCTCGACGTCGGCTCCGGCGGGGTCGGCCAGCAGCAGCGGCTTGAGATGGGCGATGGCCAGCGGCGGGGTGGCCGCGCAGCGAGCGGTCCAGCGCTCGGCCGCCTCCTCGAGGCCGGCACGGGGCACCACCTCGTTGACCACCCCCCAGCGCTCCATGGTGGCGGCGGGGACCCGATCGGCGAAGAAGAGCATCTCCTTGGCCCGGGCCATGCCCACCTCGCGCAGCAGCCGGGGGACGTGCCCCAGGTCGGGGAGGAAGGCGTAGCGCATCTCCATCATGACGAAGAAGGCGTCGTCGGAGGCGACCCGGAGGTCGCAGGCGAGCACCAGGCCGAGGCCGCCGCCGATGCAGGCGCCCTGGACCACCGCGAGCGTGGGGACCGGGCAGCTGTCGATGGCGTCGACGGTGCTCTGCAGGCTGCTGACGTCGATGTCCGTCCGCTGGCCGTTGCTCCCGCTCGCGACCTGCGCGAGCAGCCCGCGGTCGAGCCCGGAGCAGAAGCTGTCGCCCTCGCCGCGGAGCACCACCGTGCGCACCCCCGGCCGGCGGGCGCGCTCGCCGAAGGCCTCGCCCAGCACCGTCCAGGCCTCCACGTCGAGCGGGTTGCGCTGCTGGGGGCGGCTCAGGATGACACTGAGCACGCCGCGGTCGTCGAGCTCCATGCGGGCCGATGCGGTCATCGAATGGTCCTCCGGGTGGGGGTGAGGGCGCTCACGCGTGGCCCAGCGGCCGGGGCCGGCCGGCGGCGCAGTTGCAGCCGCGCCGGGCGGGAAGGCGTGCCACCAGCCCGCGGAGCGCCTCGCGCATGCGCTGCGTGTTCTGGCTGAAGACGCCAAAAACCTCCTCCTGGGTGACCGGCCTCACCTCGGGCGAGCCCTCCAGTCCGCAGTCGTAGTCGGTGACGAGCGAGAGGTTCACGTAGCACATGCCCAGCTCCCGGGCGAGCACCACCTCGGGGTACTGGGTCATGTTGATGACGTTCCAGCCGGCGGCGGCGTAGTGGCTCGACTCGGCGCGGGTGCTGAAGCGGGGCCCGTTGATCACCACCACCGTGCCGCCCTCGTGCACCCCGAGCCCGGCCTCGCGTGCCGCGGCCGCCGCGAGGGGGCGGAGCTCGGCGCAGTAGGGGTCGGCGGCGCTGAGGTGGGCGACCTCGGGGCCGTCGAAGTAGGTGTCGGCGCGGCTGTGGGTGCGGTCCACCACCTGGTCGCAGATCACCACCTCGCCGGGGGCGTGCTCGGGGCGCAGGCTGCCCACCGCGCAGGGCGCGAGCACCCGCTCGACGCCGAGCTGGTGGAGCGCCCAGAGGTTGGCGCGGTAGTTGATGCGGTGCGGCGGAAGGGTGTGCCCGGCGCCGTGGCGGGCGACGAACCCGACCCGGTGGCCGCCGAGCTCGGCGACGGCGAGACGGTCGCTGGGCGGTCCGTACGGGGTCTCGACCTCGACCATCTCCGCGCCGTCGAGGAAGCGGTAGAGACCCGATCCGCCGATGACGCCGACCGCCGCGATCCGCCGCTCGCTCATGGCCGCATGGTGGCACGTCGGCGGCAGCGGACGGCATGGCACCGGTCGCCACGAACGCTTCCAGGGCCACGAAGCGCCGGTATTCGCAGAATCCGTCCACACGCCGCGAATCGTTGGTAGGATTGGCTCGGCGAGAGGACGAGGTCGTGCGGGCCACCTCTCCCCGGTCAGGAAGGGAGGCCCATGCGAGGCATTGTTCGCGGGCGCTTCACGCACGGCTGCGCGAAGGGCTCGGTCGTGACGACGGCATCTGCGGCCCGGTCGCTGCCGGCCATGCAGCTGCGCGGGTGGCAGCGGTGAGCGTCGACTACCTCCCGCCCGACGACCCGCACGCCGGTGACGACGACCTCGACGAGCTCCTCGACCTCGCCGCCGAGCTGTCGCCGGCCGAGGAGCTGCCGACCGCATGGGATCGGCGCGCCCGCTTCCCCGGCGACGCGGCGCAGGCCCGCCTGCTGCACGGCGATTCGACCGGCGGCGAGGAGGAGGCGATCGAGGAGGACGCCGCCGAGTCCGGCCCGGAGAGCGCGGAGCTGGTGCGCACGCACCTCGACGCCGCGGTCTCCGAGCTCGGCGACCTGGCCCTCGTCGAGGAGCCGCACCGCCGCCACCTGCCCGCGATCGCCTACCCGCGGGCGTTCATCCCGATCCCCTGGCGGAAGCC
>JAXDLS010000325.1:0-7246 GCA_034666485.1 Chloroflexota bacterium | reverse complement strand
GACGCGAGTGAAGGGTTCCTTCGCGGATGGTCTGGGGCAAGCGACCGACATCACGGTACTCAGACCGATTCCCGGCTTATCAGAGTCGGGTCGAAAGGTTTCTTTCGAAGAACGAGGGCCGGCCAAGTGCCGGCCCTTTTCTTTTCATCCACCGGCTGTCAGAACCCCTCCGTCGCCGCGCGGGTGACCAGGCGTCGCACCCAGGCCGACATCATGAGTGCGCGCAGCGACATGGCGGGCGCGGCGTACGCGATGCGCGCGGTCTGGCGCATCCGCCAGAGGTGGCTGCGCAGGGTGGCGTCCACCGCGGCGGTGTAGTCGCCGAGGTCGTCGCGGCGGCCGTCGATCACGTCGCCGGCGGCGCGGGCGCCGAGGCGGCCGCTGGCGAGCGCCTCGGCGATGCCCTCGCCGAAGAAGGGGTCGGCGAGCCCGGCGGCGTCGCCGAGCAGCGCCACCCGGCCGCGGTGGAGGACGCGCCGGCCCCCCCAGAAGGGGATGCGGCGGCCGGTGGCGCGCTCCGGGGAGAGCTCCTCGAAGCGCAGCCCGACCTCGTCGAGAAAGCGCGCCAGCCGGCCCCGCAGCTCGGGTCCCCGTCCGGTCCGGCCGGTGACGATCCCGGCGTTCCACCAGCCCCGGTGACCCACCTTGGGGAACGCCCAGGCGTAGCCGCCGGGGACGGCGTAGTCGAAGACGAAGGCGTCCTCTCCCGGAGGGGCGAGGTGGGCGCGGCCCTCCAGCTCGAGGGCCACCGCCATGGTGCCCGCGGGAGGCCGCAGGCCGAGCCCGGAGCGCAGCGGCGCCTCGGCCCCGGTGGCGAGCAGCACCGCCGCGGCCCGGTAGCGGCCGGCGCCGGTGCGCACCTCGACGCCGCCGTCGACCGGCTCGATGGCCACCACCGGCTCCTGGTGGTGGAGCTCGGCCCCCGCCTGCTGTGCCGCCTCGCCGATGCGCCGGTCGAGGTCGCGGCGGCGGACCATGAGCACCCCCTCGGCGCCGAGCGGGACGCGCACCGCCCGCCGCGGGCCGCAGCGAAGGTCGGCGGTGTGGACCCGGGCCACCACAAGGTCGTCGATGGGCACCTCGAGGTCGCTCCAGGAGCGCACCGTGAGCCCACCGCCGCAGGGCTTGTCGCGGCCGGGGCGCGCCTTCTCGAGGAGCAGCACCCGGCGGCCCTGGCGGGCGAGGTGGAGGGAGGCGAGCGCGCCGGCGGGGCCGGCGCCGACGACCACGGCGTCGTGGGTGAGGGCGGCCATCCCGCGACGCTACGGCCGCTCGCGGCGGTGGCGCAACCGGGGACCTCCGGCCGTCTCCCCCGGTGAGCGCCACCGATGCCTCCGTGACCAGCCTCGCCGCCGCCGCCGCCCGTGGTCGGGGAGTGGACCCGGCGGGGCCGACCTCGCCGGCGAACAGGGGTTCCCCGAGCCCCACCGCTTGTGTTACCGTCTCGGCGGCTCCCCTACATCTTGGGGGGGCTGGGCCACGAACCCCGGCTGACCGGACTCCCTCGGCGGGCACTGCATTGCACTCCATCGTCCGATTCCTGCGCTCGGCTCTCCTCTCCCTCTCGGCCGGGGGTCGTGGCTCATCCAGGCTCCGCCGGTGGACGGCGTGGCGGGGATCGATGCCACCGGCCCCCGTCCCACCGGCCGGCGGAGCCGTGGCGCCGGCCTCCGCTTCCGCCGAGGTGCCCCGGGCCGCAGCGGCGGTCGAGGCGCCTGCGTCCCCCGTCCCGCCTGCCCCGCCGGCCGCGCGCGCCGAGCCGGTGCCCCCCGACCTGCACCTTCCCGCCATCCTGCCGCCGCGGCTGGAGCTGCCGGCGGCGGTGGTGGCGGTGGGGGCGCCGGCGGCGCGGCCGGTCTCGGTGGCCGGCCTCGTGGCGGCGGAGCTGCGGGCGATCCCCGCCCAGTGGGTCGAGGACGCCACCGGCCGGCGAGCCCCCGCAGGGCCGGTGGCCGGGCGCGCCCTGGTCGTCGAGGGCGCCGCCGCGGTGGCGGTGGCGACGGCCCCGGAGCCGCGACCGGTGGCCATCGCCCGGGTGCACCTCGTCGCGGTCCCCGACCCCGAGCCGGGGGGGACGGGAGAGGTCCCTCCGCGGACGGCCGAGCCCCGGCCCGCCACGCCGGCCCCCGGCTGGCCGCTGGCGCCGGCCGCGATCATCCGCCCCTGTCCCCTGCCCGACGGCGCCCGGCTCTTCGGCCCGCTGCAGTCGAGCTACATCGACGGTCCCTCCCTGCTCCGCGAGCTCGGTGCCCGCGGGCACAGCGGCGCGCTGGTCACCGCGGGCGGCGGGCGTGCCCAGGCGGCGATCCTCCACCGCGGTGCCGTGGTGGCGCTGCTGGCCACCGGCAGGAGCGGCACCCGCCGCCTGGAGAGCCTCCGCCTCCCCCTCGCCGGACAGGAGGAGGAGCACGACCTGACCGTGCCCGTCTACCGCCCCGAGGTGGCGCTGGCCCTGGGACAGATGGTCAACCTGGTCGCCCGCCACCGCCGCATGCACGCCTCCTTCGTGCGTCTCCCCGCGCTCCTCGACCACCTCGCCGAGAGCCGGGTGACCGGAGGCGTCCGGGTCGTCACCGGCTCCGACGTCGGGGTGCTGCTGCTCAGCGAGGGCACCGTGCTCGGCGCCTACACCGCGCGCCACCCGGCCCTTGAGGATCCCGAGCTGCTCGGCCGGCTGTGCGCCGCCGGAGACGCCGAGATCGACGTCCACGCCGCCCCCCTGCAGGGGCCGCCCCCGGCGCTCACGGTGGCCCGCCTGCTGGGCTGAGCCCGCCTCCATCCGCCATCATCCGCGGTGTCCGCCCGACTCGGCGCAGCGCGTCAGCGCGCAGAGGAGGAGATCAGGTGCTCACCCTCGGTTACAAGGCATCCGCGGAGCAGTTCGGACCGCGCGAGCTCCTCGACTTCGGCATCCTCGCCGAGGAGGTGGGGTTCGACTCGGTGGTGATCAGCGACCACTTCCAGCCCTGGCGGCACAGCGGCGGCCACGCCCCCTTCTCCTTCGCCTGGCTCGGTGCGCTGGGCGAGCGCACCCGCCGGGTGCGGATGGGGACCAGCGTGGTGACGCCGACGCTGCGCTACCACCCCGCCATCGTCGCCCACGCCACCGCCACCCTGGGCTGCCTCGACCCCGGCCGCGTCTTCCTCGGGGTGGGCACCGGCGAGTCGATGAACGAGGTTCCCGTGGGGGTGACCTGGCCGGACCAGAAGGAGCGCTTCGCCCGGCTCCGCGAGGCCTGCGAGCTGATCAGGCGGCTCTGGACCGAGGAGCGGGTGACCTACGAGGGCACGTACTTCCGCACCCGGATGGCCACCCTGTACGACCGCCCGGATCCGCCCCCCGGCCTCTACGTCGCCGCCTCCGGTCCCGCCGCCGCGCGCCTCGCCGGGCGGCTGGCGGACGGCTTCATCTGCACCAGCGGCAAGGCCCCCGAGCTCTACCGCGACACCCTGATCCCGGCGGTGCGCGAGGGGCTGCAGAAGGCGGGCCGCGACCCCTCCGAGATCGAGCTGACCATCGAGATGAAGGTCTCCTACGACACCGACCGGCAGCGGGCGCTGGAGGACACCCGCCACTGGGGGGCGCTTGCGCTCTCGGCGGAGGAGAAGGTGGGGGTAGAGGACCCGATCGAGATGGAGCGGCTCGCCGACGCCCTGCCGGTGGAGCGCACCGCGTCGCGCTTCATCGTCTCCAGCGACCCCGAGGAGCAGATCGAGGGCATCCGCCCCTACCTCGAGATGGGCTTCACCCACCTGGTCTTCCACCATCCCGGACCCGACCAGGCGCGCTTCCTGAGGCTCTACGCCGAGCAGGTGCTGCCCCGGCTGCGCGCGCTCGGCAGTTCGGACTGAAGGGAGCCCTGCGCGCGCTGGCATACTCCCTGGCTGCAGGGGACAGGCCAGGAGCAAGGCTGTCAGCGACGAAGGAGCTGATGCCTGGGGGGGACCCTCGACCGGGCGCGTCAGCGCCCAGACAAGGAGGATCAGACCATGGCGGTCACGGCGCGGCCCGGGCGTGACGCGGCTCCGAACATGATCGACTACGAGGCGGAGCGCGCCGGCTTCCACCTCGACGTCCCACCGCGCTTCAACTTCGTCCTCGACGTGCTCGAGGCGCAGGCGGCGAGCGGTCCCGACCGTCCCGCGCTGCTCTCCCTCGACGCCGCCGGTGGGGTGGTCTCCCGCCAGAGCTACGCCGACCTCTGCCGCGAGAGCCGCCGCATGGCCAACGCCTACACCGGGCTCGGAGTGGGCAGGGGCGATCCCGTCTTCATCATGCTTCCGCGGATCTCGCAGTGGTACACGGCGGTGCTCGGCGCCATCCGCATCGGCGCCATCGCCATGCCGGCGCCCACCATGCTCACCAGCCGCGACGTCCGCTACCGCATCGAGCGCTCCGACGCGGTCGCGGCGGTGGTCGACACCGACGGGGCGGCGAAGGTCGACGCGGTGCGCGACCACCTGCCCACGCTGCGCACCAACGTGGTGGTGGGCGAGGCACCATCGGCCGCCTGGCGGCCGCTCGACGGCCTGCTCGCCGCCGCCGGTGACGGCGCCACCGCCGGCGACCCCACCGGCGCCGACGACCCGATGCTCGTCTACTTCACCAGCGGAACCGTCGCCTACCCGAAGATGGTGCTGCACCCGCAGTCGTACGCCATCGGCCACGCCGCCATCACCGCCCGCTACTGGCAGGACCTGCGCGCCGACGACGTGCACTGGACCATCTCCGACACCGGCTGGGCCAAGGCCGCCTGGGGCAAGCTCTTCGGCCAGTTCGCCGCCGGCGTCGAGGTGGTGAACATGAACATGGGCCGGCCCGACGCCGACCTGATCCTCGACGTGGTGGCGCGCAACGGCATCACCACCTTCTGCGCGCCGCCCACCCTCTACCGGATGCTGGTGCTCACCGACCTCCGGCGCCACGACCTCGCCACGCTGCGCCACTGCCTGAGCGCGGGCGAGCCCCTCAACCCCGAGGTGATGCGCGTCTGGGAGGACGGCACCGGCGGTCTGACCGTCTACGACGGCTACGGCCAGACGGAAACGGTCAACCTCGTCGCGAACTACCGGTGCATGCCGGTGCGCGCCGGCTCGATGGGCAGGCCCACCCCGGGCATGGACGTGCAGATCGTCGACGACGAGGGCGGCCCCGTCCCCGACGACGAGGAGGGCAACATCGCGGTGCGGGTGCGGCCGGACCGTCCCATCGGCATGTTCCAGGAGTACTGGCACGACCCCGAGGCCACCGCCGCCTGTCACGTCGGAGAGTGGTACCTCACCGGCGACCACGCCCGCCGCGACGCGGACGGCTACCTGTGGTTCGAGGGTCGCGCCGACGACGTCATCACCAGCTCGGCGTACCGCATCGGTCCGTTCGAGGTGGAGAGCGCGCTGGTCGAGCATCCCGCCGTCGCCGAGGCGGCGGTGGTGGGCAGGGACGACCCCGAGCGCACCCAGATCGTGACCGCCTTCTGCATCCTGGTCCCCGGCGTCGAGGGCACCCCGGCGCTGGCGAAGGAGCTGCAGGACCACGTGCGCACCGTGACCGCGCCCTACAAGTACCCGCGCGAGGTGCACTTCGTCAGCGAGCTGCCCAAGACGGTGAGCGGCAAGATCCGCCGCACCGAGCTGCGCCAGCGGCTGCGCGAGGGCCTGCGATAGCCGCCGGCGGGAGGTTCCCGCCCCTCCGGGTCGCGGTGACCGGCGGGGCGGGCTTCATCGGCTCGCACACCGTCGAGGCGCTGGCCGCCGCCGGCTGCGCCGTGCTCGTGGTCGACGATCTCAGCCACCCCTGCGGCGCGGTGTCGCCGCCGGGGGTGGAGGTGCTCGAGGCCGACTGCGGCGGTCCGGCGGCGGCACGGGCGCTGCGCGTCTTCGCCCCCGACGCGGTGGTCCATCTCGCCGCCCGGGGCGGGGTGGCGCACGCGCTCCGCGACCCCGCCGCCCATGTGCGCGCCGGCCTCGCCGCCACCGTGGCCCTCTACGAGGCCGCCTGCGCCGCCGGGGCCCGCCGCATCGTCAGCGCCTCGTCGGGGGGCGCGGTCTACGGCGACCCCGCCCGGCTGCCCGCACACGAGGGGATGGCGCCACGGCCGCGCTCGGCCTACGGGGCGGGCAAGCTCGCCGAGGAGGGCTACCTCGCCGCCGCCCGCCACCGCCACGGGGTGGAGGGGGTGTCGCTGCGCTACGGCAACGTGTACGGCCCCCGCCAGGACGGCACCGGCGAGGCCGGGGTGGTGGCGATCACCTGCCACCGCCTCCGCGACCGCCGGCCGCCGCTGGTCGTGGGCGGCGGCGAGCAGACCCGCGATTTCGTCTTCGTCCTCGACGTGGTCGCCGCCAACCTCGCCGCCCTCGCCGCGCGCCGCTCCGGTGTCGTCAACGTGGGCACCGGCGAGCAGACCAGCATCCGCCGGGTGGTCGCGATCCTGCTCGATCGGGCCGGCGGAGTCGACGGCATCGAGGCCGCCCCCGCCCGTGCCGGCGAGGTGGCGCGGGTCAGCCTCGACGCCGGCAGGGCGCGGCGCTGGCTGGGCTGGGAGTCCCTCACGGCGATCGAGGACGGCCTCGCGGCCACCGCCGCCTGGTTCGGCCTGGAGCCCGAGCGGGCTGCCGGCTAGCCCTGCGCGCGGGCGAGGGCGACGCCGATGATCACCTCGATCGCCGCCCAGACCGGCAGCGTCCTCCAGGCGATCGAGATCCAGGGGATGGGAGTGCGCACCAGCCGGGTCTGCTGCAGCCAGAACAGCAGCGCCAGGGAGGCCGCCTCGGCGGCTCCCAACGCGCCCAGGAGCCGGTAGCCCTGGGGGGAGGAGGCATAGCCGCCGCGCACCACCGACCAGGCCACCAGGTAGAGGCCGAGGGCGACCAGGAAGCAGACGCTCTCCCGGTAGCGGCGCAGGGGTCGCTGTGGCCTGGTGGCGTCGGGAGGAGGGACACTGGTGCTCACGTCCCGACAGTGTCGCTCACCGGGGCCGCCGGCGTGAGGGGTCGGCGCCCTTCTTCCGGTCTCGTGGAGGGGATGGCGGTTCGCGGGCGCGGCGGGGCGGCCCGTTGACAGCGGCGACGTGGCCCCACCATCCTTCAGCCCCCGTGGCGGTGGCACTCGAAGGCGGTGGTGGATGATCGGTCGGCGTCGCCTGGGCGGCGTGGGTCTGCTGGCGATGAGCCCCGCCGCCGCCCTGGTCGCGGCGCTCGCGTCGCACACCTCGGCGGCGGCTGCGGAGGTGCGGGTGAGCCTGGC
>JAXDLS010000324.1:0-5471 GCA_034666485.1 Chloroflexota bacterium | reverse complement strand
CTCGAGGGTGTGACCGATCCAGGCGCCGAGGAAGACGAGCAGGACGGCGCCCGCGCCCGCCAGATGCCGTGCAGCCCGCCCCTTCATCGAGCGGAGCATAGCCCAGACCGGCCGCGGCGCCCTCAGCTGGAGGCCATGTGGAAGGTGTACATGCGGTCGGCGTCGATGCGCGCGTAGACCACCCCGGAGTCGAGGAAGCGCTCCCACTCCTCGCCGTAGCGGGGCACGTAGATGCCGAGCAGCGTCCTGCGGAACCCCGCGTGCTCGGGTGCGGAGACGTCGATGACGGTCGCGCGACCGTGGACGGTGACCGCCAGCTCCTCGCCGGGGAGGTGGGTCGCGCTCACCTGGGGACGGGTGCGGATGTGCCGGAAGCGCACCGAGTCGGCGGCCGAACCGAAGTGGAAGGCGCCGCGGTACAGGATGCCGTCGACCGGGCCGACCAGCGGACGCCCGTCGGCGGTGACGGTGGCGAGGGCGAGCAGGCACATGCCCTGGAGGCGGGCGGCCAGCTGCGCCGCGCTCAGCCGGCGCTCGGGGGTGATGATGCTGCGCAGGTGCCGTCCGGCGGTGGCATCGCTGCGGTCGAGGAGCTCCTGGAGGCGGGAGAGGTCGGCGGCGGTCTCGTGCATGCCGCCAGTTCAGCAGACCGTGACCCTCGCCGGCGCTCGGGCCGCTGTGAACCCGGTTCAGACCCGTTTACCGCCTCTCGGCGCCGGGTAGCCAGGACCACACCCCGCCTACAGCGCAGACCACCAAAGGAGTGTGCGATGTCCGAGACCTCCACGATGGCGACGCCGACAGCGACCATGCCGTCGAACCTGAGCGTCATCGGTGTGTACGACAGCATGCAGCAGGTCGAGGAGGCGCTCCGGCGTCTCACCGAGGCCGGGTACCCGATGGAGAAGGTGTCCATCATCGGCAAGGACCTGCAGAGCGAGACCGAGATCAACGGCTTCGTCACCGCCAGGGACCTGGCCAGGGAGGGAGCCCGCTTCGGTGCCTGGGTGGGCGGCATCTTCGGGCTGCTGACCGGTGCGGCGATGTTCTTCGTCCCCGGTGGCCCCCTGTTCGTGCTCGGGCCACTGGCGACCGGCGTCATCGGCGCCGCCGAGGGTGCGGTCTGGACCGCCGCGGTGGGCGCGGTGCTCGGCCACTTCCTGGCCAAGCAGCACATCCCCAGATTCACCCAGCACCTCAAGGCCGGCAGGTACCTGCTCGTCGTCCACGGCAGCGAGGACGAGGTGCAGCGTGCGCAGGGGACCCTGCAGGCCACCGGCGCCGTCGACGTGACCCTCAGCGACACGTCCGCGGCCGCCTGATCGGCGCCAACGTGGACACGGCGCCCGGCACTCAGAGCGCCGTGTCCACCACCACCACCTCGGTGTGCTCGCGGGCGTCGACGACCACCCAGCCGGACCCGGTGATCAGCGCCGCGTCCCCGGTGCGCAGCAGCTGGTCGTTGAGGTCGGCGGCTCCCGAGATGACGTAGGCGTAGCCACCGCCGCCCGCGCGGATGGCGTGCTCGACCGACACGCCCGGCTCGACGTGGCTGGCGAGGATGGAGACGTCGGTGTCCACCGCGACGCCGGTGCCGGCGACGCCGTGCGGTCGGGCCAGCTGCAGCCAGCGATTGCGGCGGTCGTCGAGGTGGTACTGCCTCTGCTCGACCATGCGCGTCGGCTCGCGGCGGGGATGCAGCCAGATGTCGAGCAGCTCGAGGGGGTCGGCGGGAAGCGGGTTCCACTCCAGCGCCTCGGGCGACGAGGGAAGGGTGCTCCGCTGCACTCCGCCGGGATCGAGGCGCCCGCCGTCGAGGTTCCTGTCCCGGTGGACGAGCGCGCCGGCGATGACCCACGTGACGCGCACGGCGTGGGCGTGCAGCTCCGGCGAGGGCCGCGCCGCCGGAGGCAGGAGCCGGTGGTTGAACACGCGGAGCGCGCCGATGCCCATCTGGGCGGGATCCTGGTAGTCGCCGAAGCTGAAGTGCATGCGGGTGTGATACGGGCCCGCCGAGTCGCGGTGGATCTCGACGTCGCGCCGGACGATGACCGGGGCCAGGCGATCCACCTCATGGATGCCCACAGGTGCTCCTCCCCTGTGTCGCGATGGTCGGAACTCACCGGTGCTCCTACCCCGCCCGACGCCGCCCCAACCGCCGGCCGCCGCCAGCGGTGCTCCGGTTGGCGTGCGGTGACAGGTGGGGCGCCCGGGTCTCAGCAGGTGAGCTGGGCGGTGAGCGTCTGCGCCGCGGCCGGGGCGCCGCTGTACACCTTCTTCGCCACGCTGGAGCTGCGACCGTCCTGGGCGATCGCCTGCTGGCGGATCTGCCCGAACGCGGCCGCGCAGAGCTTCGACGCCGAGGTCAGCGTCAGCGTCTCGGGATCCACACCGCTGGCGGCGCCGACCTTGACCGTGCCGATGCCGGGCGCGTAGTACTTGCGCTGGTGCCCGTCCGACGGCGCGTTGGGGGCGAACTCGTCGGTGACCAGCACGTTGTCGTAGCAGGTGGTCCCGTTGCAGACGTGCTGGCCGGTCTGGACGACGCTCGCGCAGTCCTCGAAGCCGACCGAGGGCGCGAAGCCCTGCCGGTAGACGGGCGTGCCCGTCTGCGGGTTGCCCTGCATGGCGATCCCGGCGTGCCCACCGGCGACCCCCGACAGCCAGCTCGCCGGAGCCCCGGTGAGCTTCCCGCCGCTGTACTCCTCGGGGTACTCACCCAAGGTCCAGATCGCGCCGTTGCGGTCCTGCGAGACGAAGTAGAGCTCGGACTCCTGGAGCTGGCCGTCCTGGATGTCCTGCTCGTGGATGACCAGGGTGCGCACCCCGTCGAGCACCTTGGTCAGGTCGGTCACCGTGGTCTGGATCCGGTGCGGATGGCTGGCGCCGCTCTTGTCCACCACGACGCCGTCGAGGAGGAACTGGGTCCCCGGCGCCATCGGCTGGAAGGTGTTGGTGATCGCCGGGCTTCCGGGGAAGGTCGTGGCGTCGAGCACCGGGACCGGTCCGCAGGCCGCCGAGCCGGCCGCCGAGCCTCCCGCGGGTTTCGCCGAGCCGCCGCCCGCGGCGGCCGCCGCGACCGCGGAGGTCGCGACCAGCAGGGCCGGGACGATGAGCGCGCCGAGCCAGGTCGTGCGGGCACGTCGCTGACGGGACATCCTGACCCCTCCCTGAGCTGACGCCGCTCCGGCCGACCGCCGTTGCGCCGCCCCCACCTCTTCCTGCGAGCAACATTAATGAGAGGTGAATACGGAAGTCAAGGCGCGTGGTGTTCGATGCGTCTGCCGATGTGCCACCATGCCGGCGTGGCTGCCGCTCCCGGCCTCGACCTCCTCCCCGTCCTGGTGGGAGAGCGCGTCACCCTCCGCCCCGGTGCGGCTGACGACGTTGCGGCGCTGCGCGAGATCCTCTCCGAGCCGTCGGTGATGCGGTGGTGGCGGGATCCGCCGTCACACGAGAGCATTGCCGCCGACCTGAGCGGCGAGAGCGGGGACGTCCTCCTGGTCATCGAGGTCGACGGAGCGGTCGCAGGCGGCATCCAGTACGCCGAGGAGAACGAGCCCGACTACCGTCATGCGGGCATCGACATCTTCCTCTCGACCGGCCACCAGGGCCGCGGCCTCGGCGCCGAGGCGGTGGGGCTGCTGGTCCGGTTCCTGATCGACCGGCGCCATCACCACCGCCTGACCATCGACCCGGCGACCGGCAACGCGGCCGCCGTCCGCTGCTACGAGCGCGCCGGCTTCCGTCCGGTGGGGATCATGCGCGAGTACGAGCGCGGCGCCGACGGCGTCTGGCACGACGGCCTGCTCATGGACCTGCTGGCCTCGGACCTCACGCGGGGATAGCACCCACCTCCGACTCCTCGACGACGCCTCAGACCAGGGCGGGCTCCGGCACCGGCTCGAGGACGAAGTCGTACGAGCACCGGGCGGCGGTCGCCCCGCCGTCTCTCACCAGGGGGGTGACCAGCGAGGCCTTGGTCGCGCCCACGACGGCGTCGCGGTCGAGCCAGGGGTCACCCTCGAAGTAGATCTGCGTGGTGAGCGGACGGTGTCCCTGGTGGCCCAGCTTGAGGTGGACGTGCGCGGGCCGGTGGGCGGTGCGCCCGAGGGCCGCGAGGAGCCTGCCGGTGGCGCCCTCCTTGGGAATCTCGTAGGGCACCGGAACCACGGTCAGGAACTCGAAGCGCCCCTCCTCGTCCGCGGTCAGCCGGCCGCGCAGGTTGTACTCGGGAAAGCCGGCATGGAAGTGCGAGTAGCCGCCGTCGGCGCTGATCTGCCAGACGTCGAGCATCGCCCCCGCCAGCGGCGTGCCGTCCGCGGAGCGGACGGTGCCGGAGAAGAGCAGCCTCTCGCCGGGCTCGTCCGGGCGCATCGGGAGGACGTACGGAGCGCTCAGCAGGGGAGCGCCCGGAACGTGGAACGGTCCCTCCACGCTGTTCTCGGTGCCGCTCTCGACGGCGAAGTTCACGTCGTCGACGGTGCTGGAGAGCAGCACCTCCAGCAGCAGCGCGATCTCGTTCGGCTGTGTCCCCGCCTCGGTGAGCCACTCCGACAGGAGGCGGTACTCCTCGCGGGTGACGCGATGCCTCCTCACCACCTGCTGGAGGCCGTCGAGGACGTCGGTGAACACCGCCTGCAGCCGTGCGTTCTCCATCGGGGCTCCTCCTCCACCGGACACTCGTGAGATGTCGGTGCCGGGCACACCTCCATTCTCCCAGCCAGGCAACCCCGGCTCTCGTCGGCCGCCGCCACGGCGGTCGGGGATCCCGGCTCACTCGACGCGCAGGGCGAGGGCGAGGATGACGGCGGCGGCGAGGGAGGTGAGCGTCCGGACGTGGTTCCAGGCGGTCCAGCCGGCGAGGTAGTGCCTCCACATGCCGGCGGCGCCCGCCCCCGTGGGGTCCACGACCGCCAGGGCATCGTTCCTGGGCACGTGGTACACGATCGTGAGAACCACCGCACCCGCGAGATACACCGCGCTGCCGGCGAGCTGGTAGCGAGCGGCGGGCTCGCCGAGACGTGTCAGCGCCGAGACCGCCAGCGCGACGCAGACCACGGCCGAACCGAACAGTGCGGTCATGAACAGGGGCGACGGGGCGGCCCTGTTGATGGCCTGCATGGCGGAGATCCCCTGTGCGTCCGGGAGCTCCCGGAGCGCCCGCATGACGAAGGTCGAGAAGGCGAAGAAGACGCCCGCCACCAGTCCGGCGCCGACCGCGGCGACGAGGGTGAGCACCCGGGGGTAGCCGTCGAACATGGCGTCCATGAAGCCAGGACACGGGTGAGATTGTCCATGCTCGAAACGCGCGGATCCATGTGCCTCCGTCTACAGTTCGGCGGTGGATGCCCTCGTCGACTTCCTCGACGGCCCTCGGGCCCGAGGCGCCTTCCTGCTCCGGTCGATCATGGAGCCGCCCTGGTCGTTGCGCATCCAGGACCGGGCGCCGCTCACCGTCGTGGCCATGG
>JAXDLS010000323.1:0-3870 GCA_034666485.1 Chloroflexota bacterium | reverse complement strand
CGGCCGGTCGGGTAGGCCTGCCGGAACTGGGACAGCCGCCTGCGGTGGAGACCCGCCCGGGGTCTCCACCCGCCGGCCCCCCCTACGCGCCGGCCTCGAACCCCTCGGGGAGCCGCACCCGCCCGCGCATCGCGGCGCGGACCCGCTCCACCGCCGCGGCCACCCCGGGATCGCCGAGGGCGAGGATCCGCGCCGCCAGATGGCCGGCGTTGCGCGCCCCCATCTCCCCGACGGCGACGGTGGCCACGGGGACGCCGGGGGGCATCTGGACGATGCTCAGCAGCGCGTCGACACCGTTCAGCGGCGTCCCCGTCAGGGGCACGCCGATCACCGGCAGGTGGGTGAGGCCGGCGAGCACGCCCGGCAGCGCCGCGGCGGCGCCGGCCCCGGCGACGAGCACGCGCAGGCCGCGCTCCGGGGCGGCGGCGGCGTAGCGCTGCAGCACCTCCGGGGCGCGGTGGGCGGAGATCACCGCGGTCTCGTGGCCGATGCCGTAGTCGTCGAGCACCTCCGCGCAGCGCCGCATCGCCGCCGCGTCGCTCTCGCTCCCCATGACGATGCCGACGCGCACCGGGGCGGCGCTCACCGGCGCGCCCCCCCGGGCGCCGCGGCCGCCTGGGCCCCGGCGGGGCCGGCGATGTCGCCGCGGTGCTGCATCCCCTCGAAGCGCAGCCGCCCGAGGTTGGCGTAGGCCCGCTCCCGCGCCGCCGCCAGGGTGCCGCCCCGGCCGACCACGGTGAGCACCCGCCCGCCGGCGGTGCGCAGCGTGCCGTCGGGATCGCGGCGGGTCCCGGCGTGGAAGAGGAGCGCGTCGCCGTCCAGCGCCTCGAGACCGGTGATCACGTCGCCGCCGCGCACCCTGCCCGGGTAGCCGGCGGCGGCGACGACCACGCCGACGGCGGCGCCGGGGAGCGCCTGCGCCGTGCCCCCCGCGAGCCCGCCGCGGGCGCACGCGGTGAGCAGGTCGAGCAGGTCCTCGCCCAGGAGCGGCAGCACCACCTGGGTCTCGGGGTCGCCGAATCGGGCGTTGAACTCGACCAGCCGCGGGCCCGCGTCGGTGAGCATGAGCCCGGCGTAGAGGCAGCCGCGGAAGGGCGTGCCCTGGTCACGCAGGGCGGCCACGCAGGGTTCGATGAAGCGCCGCAGGGAGTCGTCGAGGGTGGCGGCGGCGTCCAGCGCCGCGGGCGGCGCGCAGGCGCCCATGCCGCCGGTGTTGGGCCCGCGGTCGCCGTCGTGGGCGCGCTTGTAGTCGGATGCGGGGGCGAGCACCCGCACCGCCTCGCCGTCGGCGAGGGCGAACACGCTCACCTCGCGGCCGCGCATCCGCTCCTCGACGACCACCCGGGTCCCGGCGTCGCCGAAGCGACCCTCGAGGAGGCAGGCGTCGATCGCGGCCCGGGCCTCGGCGGCGTCGTCGCAGACCGTCACCCCCTTGCCGAGGGCGAGCCCGTCGGCCTTGACCACGCAGGCGCCGAGCTCCGTCGCGAAGCCGTGGAGACGCCCGCGGTCGTCGGCGCCACCCGCCTGCCACGCGGCGGTGGGGATGCCCGCGGTGCCGGCGAGGCGCTTGGTGAACTCCTTCGACGACTCCACCCGACCCGCCGCCCGGGTGGGGCCGAACACCGCGATGCCACGCTCGGCGCAGCCGTCGGCGAGGCCGGCGGCGATGGCCGCGTCGGGACCGATGACGACCAGGTCGACCTCGCGCTCGGCCGCCAGCCGCACCATGGCGGGAACGTCGTCGGCGGCGACGGCGACGTTCTCGGCGAGCGCGGCGGTGCCGCCGTTGCCCGGGGCACAGATCAGCTCGGTGCCGCGATGCCGCGCGCACGCCCAGGCCAGCGCATGCTCCCGCGCGCCGGAGCCGGCGATCAGGACCCTCACCCGAGGCCCCTCCCCACTCTCATCCTCGTCAGGGACGCCGGGGCCCGACGCGGGTCAGGCGGCGCAACGCGCCGCCCGCCGGCGAGTGCCGGCGGAGGGGGGGTAGGGCACGGCATCGCGCCGCTTCCCCTGGTCAGTCGCCCGGCCTGGAGTGCGCGTTGTCTTGGCCCTGCGCGGGGGGGAGGTACTCCCCCCCGGTGAGAAACCGCCGCCGACAACGCCTCACTCCCACTCAATGGTGGAGGGCGGCTTGGAACTGATGTCGTAGACCACACGGTTCACGCCCTGCACCTCGTTGACGATGCGTCGCGAGATTGCGCCGAGGACGTCGTAGGGCACCTTCGCCCAGTCGGCGGTCATGCCGTCGTCGCTGGTGACGATGCGGATGGCGACGACGTTGGCGTAGGTGCGCCCGTCGCCCATGACCCCCACCGAGGAGATCGGCGTGAGGATCGCGAACGACTGCCACACCTCGCGATAGAGGCCGCTGCGCTTGATCTCGTCGATGACGATCCAGTCGGCGGCGCGCGTGGTCTCGAGGCGCTCGCGGGTGACCTCGCCGATGATCCGGATCGCCAGCCCGGGACCGGGGAAGGGCTGCCGCCACACCAGGTCCTCGGGGAGGTCGAGGGCCAGTCCCACGCGGCGGACCTCGTCCTTGAAGAGGTAGCGGAGCGGCTCGACCAGCGCGAAGCGCAGGTCCTCGGGCAGGCCGCCGACGTTGTGGTGGGTCTTGATGCGGTGCGCGTGCTTGGTGTCGCGCGCCGTCGACTCGATGACGTCGGGGTAGAGCGTTCCCTGGGCGAGGAAGTCGACCTGGCCGAGCCGGCGCGCCTCCTGCTCGAAGACGTCGATGAAGGTGCGCCCGATCGCCCGCCGCTTCTCCTCGGGGTCGACCACGCCGGCGAGCGCGGCGAGGAAGCGGTCGCTGGCGTCGACATGCACGAGGTCGATGTGCTTCTGCCGCGACATGACGTCGATGACCCGGTCCGCCTCGGCGCGGCGGAGCAGGCCGTTGTCGACGAAGACGCAGACCAGCTGGTCGCCGATCGCCCGGTGCACCAGGGTCGCCGCCACCGCGGAGTCGACGCCGCCGCTGAGCGCGCAGAGCACCCGGCCGTCGCCCACCCGGGAGCGCACGTCGGAGACCGCCATGTCGATGAACGACGAGGGCTCCCAGGTGCCGCTGCAGCCGCAGACGCGGTACAGGAAGTTGCGGAGCACCTCGCGTCCCAGCGGGGTGTGCACCACCTCGGGATGGAACTGGATGCCCAGCCGTCCCGCGGGGCCCGACATCGCCGCGCACGGCGAGTTCAGCGAGTGCGCGACGGCGCGGAACCCGGGGGGCAGCGCGGTGATGACGTCGCCGTGCGACATCCACACCGGCAGCTCCGCGGGCAGCCGCTCGAAGAGCCCGCCGGCCTCGTCGACCACCAGCGAGGCGAGCCCGTACTCGCGCCGCGCGGCCGGCTCGACGGCGCCGCCGAGGTCCTGCGCGAGCAGCTGCATGCCGTAGCAGATGCCGAGGATGGGCAGGCCGAGATCGTAGATCGCGGGGTCGGGGCGCGGCGCTCCGGCCTCGTACACGGATGCCGGTCCACCGCTGAAGACGAGGCCGCGCGGCTTGCGGCGGCGCACCTCCTCGGCGCTCACCGTGCCCGGCAGCAGCTCGCAGTACACCTTCGCCTCGCGAATCCGGCGGGCGATGAGCTGGCTGTACTGGGAGCCGAAGTCGAGCACCAGCACCGTGTCCTGCGCGGTGGCCACCGCTGCGGCGGCGGGAGCGCTGGTGGGGGTGACCACGGCCATCAGGCGCCCATTCCCACGCGCTGCGCGCGCTGCTCGGTCTTGCCCTCGGTCTTGATCGACGGCGCGATCACCATCTCGGTGTCCTGGAACTCGCGGATGGTGCGCGCCCCGCACACCCCCATCGCGCTCTTCAGAGCGCCGACCAGGTTCATGCTGCCATCGTCGACATGAGCGGGT
>JAXDLS010000322.1:0-4135 GCA_034666485.1 Chloroflexota bacterium | reverse complement strand
ATCGGAATGAAGGAGAGGGCTCCTGCGACGGCGGAGACGACCTTCAATGTATTGGACACCGCACGGAGTCCGCCGGCGTGGGTGCTCAGCGTCGTCTCGAGAGTGGAACTGACCAAGCGGGTATGGGGCGAGGGGGCTGAGCTGGATCCACGCAGCATCGATGCTCACATCTACCGGCTGAGGCGCAAGATTGAGCCCCGACATGACCACCCCACCTACCTGCATGCGGTCCCTGGGGTCGGATACCGATTCGACCACCGCCCGGCCGTGGGGGCTCATGGGCCGGAGGTTTCGTCGGTATGCACAGAGACCATCCCCCGGTGAGGTCGTGTCGCCGCACCTTGCGCCCCGACCGTCCGCGCGAGAGAGGGGTGTCACTCGTCGAGTTCTCCCTGGTCGCGCCCCTGTTTCTTCTGCTCACCATAGGGCTCCTCATCACCAATTGGTGATCACCAACCAGGTACAGCTGGCGAACGCGGTGCGTGACGGAGCCCTAATCGGTGGTCGGAGCCTTTAGGAGCGTCCCCACGACCGGATCTCGGAAATCAGGGCATCGCAGAGACGCGCGGCGTCCGCGGGATCCTGTCGCGCGCAGATCCACACTCCGTAGGTGGCGGCTCCCAGCATCCACGCTCTCCGCTGGATGACCACGGAGCCTCTGGAGCCGCGCCGCGCAGTGTCCGCCAGTGCATTGGCGAACGCCAGTCGAAGACGATCCCGATACTCTGCGGCTCGGACGTCGACCGGCGCAGGACGGCCGGCGAACTCGGCGATCGAGTTCACCCACAGGCAGCCATGCCGGGCAGGCGACTCGCCGTCGCGGAAGAGCGCAGCGAGACGGCTGAAGAAGCCCTCGACATCCCGGATCCGCGCCCTGGGATCGTCCATGGGAGCGAGAAGGGGATCGATGAAGTCGCGGATGTACGAATCGAGGGAATCACGAAAGAGCCCCTCCTTGCTCCCAAATGCAGAGTACAGGCTGGACCGGTTGAGGTGGGTGCGTCGCTCGAGGTCGGTGATGCCGGTGCCCTGGTAGCCCTGCTCCCAGAAGGCGGTCTTGCTCTCGTCTACCGCCGCGGCGAGGGTGAAACTCCGTGGTCGTGTCACCTGCCTTCCCCCCGGGCTCGTTCTGAATCGACCGTTGCAGTATACTTTGAACCGACCAGTTCAGAAAAGTGGGAGATCGATGGAGCGAGATGCGATGGAGCGAGGGTCGAAAGAGCGGATGATGAGAGGGGAGTCGAGAGCTGGCCGTGAGAGGGCGTGGGCCCCGCTGCCGGCGCTCGAGCCGTTGCGCACGAGGATCGGTGACCACCTCTGGGAAGAGCTCTTGACGGGCGTCCCGGTGGTGCGTGTCAGGGCTGGAACGGCGATCTTCAGCACTGGCAAGCCGCCTCGACTTGCCGCCGTCTGCGCCGGACTCGTCCGCGTGTTCACCTGGACCGGCGACGGGCGGCAGGTGCCCCTCCGATACGCACGGACCGGAGATCTGATCGGCTTGGCAGGGCTGCTCACTGGTACGACGATGCTGAGCTCGGAGGTGGTCACCGAGACCACCCTCGCCTTGCTGTCGATGGACCGGCTTCGTGACCTGGCGAGCGTCCATCCCGATCTCTCGTGGGCTCTGATGGAACATGTCGCCCGCTGGGGCACGGAATCGGTGGCGACAGTCCTGGGGGCAGGGTTCGAGAGCGTCAGGGTCCGCGTCGCGCGGCACCTGCTGGACCGCGCAACACAGACGCTGGAGGGGGAGGTGGCGGTCCAGGCCACCCACCGGGCTCTGGCAGACGCGGTCGGGACGGCGAGAGAGGTGATCACGCGTCTCCTCCGAGCTTTGCGGGAGGAGGGGATCATCGACAACCGTGGTGGGCTGGTCATCGTCGTGCTGCCCGAGGAGCTGGCGCGCATCGCTCGCGGCGCCACCCCCCGCTGAGACTGGCTGGGGTCCCGACAAGGAACTGGCCAGACCGCTGCCTCGGCGCAGTTCGCCGGCGTGCCGGTGGACGCCGTCCGCTGAGGTTTGCAGAACCTGGCGTGAGCCATGGTGGCGTTCCTCGGTGTACCACGTCGCCAACCTACGTGGCTTCCGGCGCCGGAGTTCCCGGTCCTCGGTCACCGTGGTTGAATCTCGCCTCGGCGGCGGCGTCACCCGTGACCGCATCTACGGCGTCCTCGAGGCGGTGCGCGACCGGCTGAAGGCGGTGCTCCGCGAGGTGACGGAGAGCGACGGAAGGATCATCCTCGTCATCGACGAGTTGCACACCGTCGTCAGGGCGAGCGCCGCCGAGGGCCCCATGGACGCGGCAACATGTTCAAGCCCGCCTCGCACGCGGCGAGCTTCGCTGCATCGGGGCCACCACCCTGGACGAGTAACGCAAGCACATCCACCTCTGGGTGTACGAGGTGACCTCTCCTGACAGGTGACGGTGCCGTCCTTGACCGCGACGGCGGCCGCGTCCAGGCCGGGCTCCATCTTCAGCTCACGCTCGATCGGCTCTCTCAGGTCCTCGTCCGTCTTGCTCATCGCTGCGCTCCCGTGCGCTTGTCCCCGGCTGATCGCGCCCGCTTCTCAGAGCCGCGTGTCGACCAGCATCAGCTCGGTCGGCCGGTGGGCCTCGACCTCCACCATTCCCTCCTCGGTGACCACCGCCGCATCCCCGGCCTCCAGACGGTGCCTGTTGAGGTCCGCGGCTCAGGCGATGAGGTCTGCATACCCACCGCGGGCCGGTGAGATGACGTGGTGCACCGATCTGCCCGGGTCGAGATGTGTGACCAGGACGCTGGCGTCACTGTCGACGGCCAAGCCCGGATAGTCGGCCGCGGAGGTGAGCGTCATCCGCTGGACCCCGCCGGCATCGAGCCGCCCCGACTCGAGGACGGCATCGCGGTGCTGGAACTCTCCCGCGATGACGTGGGTGACGCAGTGCGCGTGACCCTGCGGATGCGGGACCAGATGCGCCGCCGTAGGCAGCTCCTCATGGTTGAGGACGCGCAGGCGCTCCGATCCCGATGTGGGTTGGATCGTGATAGTCAGCGAAGCTGGAGTGCCACCGCGCGGCGTACGGGCCGAGGTGGCTTCGATGAATCTCGAGATCGCGTCGCACCACGACCCGGGCCGGGCGATCCAGCGTTCGTTCGCTCACGGTGATGCTCCTGGTCGGCGGTGGGATCCGATACGCCTGCGGGCTGCGACTCGAGCCGCCGGCCGATGGCCGCCGACGCGTCGCCCAGCTGGGTCTGCAGCGCCCTGAGGTCGGCTGCCAGCGTGGCCATCTCCGGCTGCCCCGCCGCTGAGACGAACGTCGAGAGCGACCTGATGGCGGCGCGCGCGCGCAGCACCGAGCGCGGCACCTCGCGGGTGGTGTCCCGCAGCGCTCGGGCGACCTCCAGCGCCGCCTCGCCCGAGAGCCTGTCGGCGTGGATCCGCTGCCACACCGTCCGCTGCTCCACCGGCGACGTTCGCAGCAGGAGCAGGGCGCGGGCATGCTTCTCGGTCAGATCACCCACGCGGACATCGCCCTGCATCTCCGCCGGGAGCCGGGTGACGTTCAGCAGGTGGTGGACGTGCCGGCGGGTGATGCCGACCACGCGTCCCACGTCCTCCCAGGTCTGCGAACCGAGACTCACACGAAGGCGCTGAAGCGCGCGCGCGCGCTCCACCGGGTTGAGGTCCTCGCGCTGGATGTTCTCCGTCAGCGACTCGATGAAGGCCCCCTCCGCGTCCGTCGTCACCACCAGGGCCGGGATCTCCCGCATCCCCAGGCTCTTCGCCGCCGACCAGCGCCGCTCGCCGGCGATGATCTCGTAGCCGTGCTCACCGCCCTCGCGCACGCGCAGAGGCTGCAGGATGCCCCACTGACGGATGCTGTCGGCGAGCTCCGCCAGGGTGGCGGCGGGGATCGTCTGCCGCGGCTGGTCGGCGCGGGGCGACAGCGCCTCCACGGGCAGCCACCGCAACAGCGGGTGCGACGCCCGCACCGCCCGGTGGGGTGGGACCTCTCTCACGCCGTGTGGCGCAGCATGGCGGGCGGCCGGCGCCGCCGCCTCGGGGCATCGCCTGCTCACCGGAACGAGATCGCGGCGCATGTGGTCGAGTGCGGCGCGCTGCAGGCGGGAGACGTGCATCTGGGAGATG
>JAXDLS010000321.1:0-2712 GCA_034666485.1 Chloroflexota bacterium | reverse complement strand
GCCGAGGAGAGCGTGGCCGCGGGCACCGCCGCGCTGGCGATCTGCCTCAACGGCTGCACCACGGCCGAGATCATCGCCGTCTCCGACGCCCGCGAGACCATGCCCCAGAAGTCCACCTACTTCTATCCCAAGGTGCCCACCGGGCTGGTGCTGTCCCCCCTCTGAGCGAGGGCGCGCGAACGCGAGACGCGCGAGTGACACAGAGGGTGCGCTACATTCCTGCGCATGGGCCGGCGCATCTCCGTATTCATCGACGAGGACGTCCTCGAGCTGCTCAACGAGCACACCCAGGCGTCGCCGCTCAGCCGCAGCGAGCTGATCGGCGTGGCGGTGCGCCGCTTCCTGCGCGACGAGCGGCGTCGGGTCCGCATCCCTGAGCTGGGCAACGACCTCGCCCGGCTCATCGCCGCGGGCGACATTCCCTCCCGGCGGGTCGACGGGGCCGGGGCCGCCGCCCGTGGAGCTCCCTGGGAGAACTGAGCAGCGGCGAGTTTCGTCGCCCCAGGCCACGGATACGATGGCCGCAGGACCACGGGCAGGAGAGGCCCGTGCCGATCACACCCCCGTTCCACCACGACCAGCCTGAGGAGACGCCCGACGTGCCGACCTACGGATATCGCTGCGGGACGTGCGGCCACGAGTTCGACGCCGTCCAGCGGATGTCCGACGATCCCGTCGCCGAGTGCCCCGCCTGTGGCGAGAGGGCGCGGCGGCTGTTCTTCCCCGCGGGGATCGTCTTCAAGGGCAGCGGCTTCTACAAGACCGACTCGCGCAAGTCGGGCGGCGACGGCGCCGTGACCACCTCGACGGCGTCGGGGCCGGCCAAGAGCTCGTCGGACGGGGCCTCGACGCCCACCCCCGCCGGGACGGCCGGCGACTGACCCACCAGTCATGACGCAGGCGCGCCCCGGCGAGCCTGCACCAGGAGACCCACATGGCCGAACCCCTCACCGTCACCGACGCCACCTTCCAGGCGGAGGTGCTCGACTCGAGCATCCCCGTGCTCGTCGACTTCTGGGCGACCTGGTGCTCGCCGTGCAAGATGCTCGCCCCCATCGTCGAGGAGCTCGCCGGCGAGTACGAGGGCAGGGTCAAGATCGCCAAGTTCGACGTCGACGCCAACCCGGTCATCCCCGGCCAGTTCGGCGTGATGAGCATCCCCACGCTGCTGCTCTTCGTCGGCGGCAAGGCCGAGAAGCGGCTGGTGGGGTATCGCCCCAAGACGAGCCTCAAGACCGAGCTGGACGCCGTCCTCGTCGGCTAGCCCCGCCGGCATGGGGGCGCATGGGTCCAGGTGGGCTCCGCCGTCTTCAAAACGGTTGGGGGGCGCGCACGCCGCGTCCCCGGAGGGATCGTTCCCCTCGCGCTCCCGCCGGCGGCGGGCAGTATCGGACCTGGCGAAACCGACCGGGGCCGCTACCGTTCTCCCTTGCGGGGCAGGGTGTTCCTCGCAGTCGGATGGCCTCCCCTTCGGAGAGCTGTCCCCCTGTTGAGATGGCCCTGTCGCCCCGACCGGTGTGGTAGGGTCGGGCGGCGAGGTGGAATGAAAAAGGGCGTGGAATGACCAGCGCTGGCGTTGCGCTCATCGACGGCACTCTGGTGACCCGGTCCCAGGCCGGTGACCAGGACGCGATCAGCGAGCTCGCCGCCCAGGTGCGGCCGATGGTCCAGCGGTATGCGGGCCGGTTCTTCTCCGACCCCGCGAGGGCGGAGGACCTGGCGCAGACCGCGCTGATGAAGGCCTTCGCGCGGGTGGGCGACGTGCGCTCCCCGGGCGCCTTTCAGGCGTGGCTGCTGCGCATCGCCCGCAACGAGTGCCTGAACGAGCTCGCCCGCCAGAAGCACGCCCAGCTGCCGCTGTCGACCCTCGCCGACGGCGGCCTCGAGATCGAGGCGCCCGCCGGTGGTGACGGCGACCCCGAGGAGGCGCTGCTGCGCAGCCAGCTCCAGGCCCTGGTGCGCAGGGTTGCGGCGACGCTGCCCCCGCACTACCGCCAGGCGCTGACGATGCGGGCCCTCGAGGACCGCACCTACGAGGAGATCAGCGCCGCCCTCGATGTGCCCGTGCCGGTGGCCCGGCTCTGGTACTGCCGTGCGCGCAAGCGCTTCCGCTCGGCGTTCGTGACCATGATGGTGGCCCGCCGCAACGTGCCCGTGGTCTGCCAGGAGATGGGAGAGGCGATCGCGGAGCTGATCGAGGGCAGCCTGCCCGCCGGCGACCAGACCCGCGTCACGGAGCACCTGGGCGGGTGCCACGTCTGCCGGCAGACCGAGGACGAGCTGCGCAACACCGCCTTCCGGGCGCCGGCGCGCGGCTTCATCATCGGCCTGGGGCTGCTGCGCCTCGGCTGGAAGCTCCCCCAGCGCCTCCGCGACGGCGTCTCCCACGTCCCCCACGCGGTGACCAAGTTCGCCGTCACCGGCGTCGGCGGGGTGGCGGTGGCCACCGCGGTGGTCGCCGGCTCGCCGATCCTGGTGACACCTGCCCACGCCAACGAGGGCGCCTCCGCCGGGCAGCTCCGGCTCGGCGCGGTCTCCCCCGGGCGCTCCGACGGGATGGTTCTGGTCTCCGACCCGATGCGGACGGCCGCGGTCGCGGGCGCGCCCCAGGGTCTCACCGGCGTCCCCGACCTGACCGGGATGGACAACCTGGCCCTGGTCATCCAGCGGATCGACGACATCAGCCCCAACGTCCTCCACCTCTCCGCCCTG
>JAXDLS010000320.1:0-3092 GCA_034666485.1 Chloroflexota bacterium | reverse complement strand
TCCCATCACGGTCGCTCGTACATCTCGTGAAGGAGCACTTGGGACGGGATGTCCTCATCAGCCTCCCGAAGCCACCACCGAGCCGGTGACCGCGGGCGAGGACCCTCGTTCGAAGACCGGCCTACGAGCCCCCCGCGGCGGCGCGCACCGGCGGCGTCGCGACGGTGATCACCACGGTGCCGTCGGGGTCGCGGCGGAGGCCGGCGACGCGGAGGACCTCGTCCTCGTCGATCGAGTCCTCGTCGACCAGCACGCGGGTCAGCTCGTCGAGCCGCCAGCGGTGCTCCCGCAGCAGCGCGCAGGCGTGGTCGAAGCACTCCTCGACGATCTGGCGCACCTCGGCGTCGATGATCTCCGCGGTGGCCTCGCTGTAGGGACGGGGGCCGCCGAAGGGCCGTCCCGCCTCGTTCTCGTCGCCGAAGTTGAGCGGCCCGACGCGGTCGCTCATCCCCCAGCGCACCACCATCTGCTGGGCGATCTGGGTGACCTGGCGCAGGTCGCTCTCGGCGCCGGTGGTGACCAGCGCGTACACCACCTGCTCGGCGGCACGGCCACCCAGGGCGACGGTGATGCGCGAGCGCAGGTAGTCCTCGGGGTAGTTCTGGCGGTCGTCGACGGGGCTCTGCACGGTGACCCCCAGTGCCATGCCGCGGGGCACGATCGACACCTTGCGCACCGGGTCGGTGCCGGGGATGAGCAGCGCGAGGAGCGCGTGCCCCGACTCGTGGACGGCGGTGCGCTCGCGGTCCTTGGGGGTGAGGATGATGTGGCGGGCGGCGCCGAGCAGGATCTTCTCGAGCGCATTGCTGAAGTCCTGCCGGCTGACCGCGTCGTGGCCCAGCCGGGCGGCGAGCAGCGCCGCCTCGTTGACCAGGTTGCGCAGCTCGGCGCCCACCAGCCCGGTGGTCATGCCGGCGATGTCATCGAGGTCGATGTCGGGGGCGAGGGGCACCTCACGGGTGTGGATGCGCAGGATCGCCGCCCGCCCCGCCCGGTCCGGCGGCTGCACCATGACCCGCCGGTCGAAGCGGCCCGGCCGCAGCAGCGCGGAGTCGAGGACGTCGGCGCGGTTGGTGGCCGCGAGCACGACCACTCCCTCGCGCGAGTCGAAGCCGTCCATCTCGGTGAGGATCTGGTTGAGGGTCTGCTCCTGCTCGTCGGTGCCGCCCAGGCGCATCCCCGAGGCCCGGCTGCGGCCGATGGCGTCGAGCTCGTCGATGAAGATGATCGAGGGGGCGGCGGCGCGCGCCTTGGCGAAGAGGTCGCGGACCCGCGAGGCGCCGACGCCGACGATCATCTCCACGAACTCCGAGGCGGAGATGGAGAAGAAGGCCACCCCGGCCTCGCCGGCGACGGCGCGGGCGAGCAGCGTCTTGCCGGTGCCGGGGGCGCCGACCAGGAGCACGCCCTTGGGGATGGTGCCGCCGAGGCGCTGATACTTGGCCGGCTCGCGGAGGAAGTCGACCACCTCCTCCAGCTCCTGCTTGGCCTCCTCGATGCCGGCGACGTCGGCGAAGGTGGTGCGCGGCCGCTCCGGGTCGTAGAGGCGGGCCTTGCTCTTCCCCAGGCCGAAGACTCCGCCGGCGCCGCCGCCGGCGCTGCGCCGGATGAGCAGCAGGAAGAGGCCCAGGAAGAGGAGCGTCGGGCCGAAGCTGATCAGGATGGTGAGCAGGCTGTTGCCGGTGGCCGGGTTGGCGCTCACCTGCACGTGGTGCTCCTCGAGCAGCAGCTCGAGGTTGTCGCCGTTGGGTCCGCTGGCGAACGCGGGACGCTCGGTGTGGAAGTCGACGGAGGTGTCGCTGCTCCCGGGGGCGCCGACCGCCTTCTTCGCCTTGCCGTCGATCCCCTCGCCGGTGCCGGTCACGCTGACCACGTTGTCCTTCAGCACCTCGGCCTTGAAGGTGGAGTAGGGGACGGTGACCCGGTGGACCGAGTTCTGGCCGGGGCCGAAGTTGGCGATGAGGATGTTGGCGACGAGGACCACGCCGACGAGGAGCCACCACCGCGACGACCGCCACAGCGGCCGCCGGGCCGGGGGCGTGGGACCGGGCGGCTGGCCCGGACGGGGCGGCGGGGCGGGCATGCGGAACCCAGACTACCAGGGCAGGCCGAGACTCAGACCTCGGCGTGGACGGCGGGGCCGGGCGCCGCGGCGGCCCGGCGGCGCTGGGGAAGCATCAGTGCGAGCAGGACCCCGATCGCGGTCAGGCCGGCGAGGAGCAGGAAGAGGTCGGCGAGGGCGCTGCCGAAGACCTGCACCCCGAGGTTGTTGGCGAGGCCGATGGCCCCCGACTGGCCCTGGGCGGCGACCCCCTGGATCGGGGTGCCGGGGGCGACGGCGGGGAGCAGCGCCGACCGGTCGCTGAGCTGCTGCGCCTGCTGGCCGGTGAGCAGCGCGGTGAGCAGGGCCAGCCCCAGGGCGGAGGAGACCCGGAGCACGATGTTGTTCAGGGCGCTGGCGCGGCTCACCAATCGCATCGGGAGCACCGAGATCGACCCGGCCATGATCGGCATGAAGGCGAGACCGGTGCCGAGGTTGCGGATCGCCAGCCAGATCATGAACGTCCCCCTCGAGGTGTCGGTGCCCATGGAGTGCATGAGATAGGAGCTCCAGGCCACCACCGCGAGCCCCGCCACCGCCGGCCAGCGGGCGCCGATGCGGTCGTAGAGCCATCCCGAGATCGGCATCATGATCACCGTCACCACCGCGGGCGCGAGCAGCAGCAGCCCGGTGTCGAAGGCGCCCATCTGGTCGCCGTTCTGGAGGAAGAGGGGGATGTAGAAGAGCCCGGAGAAGAGACCGATGGAGAGGATGGCGACCAGCAGCGAGGAGATCGTGTACGCCCCCGAGCGGAAGACGCGCAGGTCGAGCATCGGCTCGGCGACGGAGAGCTCGATGACCACGAAGAGGGCCAGGCTCAGCAGTCCGATCGCCATCAGGCCGAGGACGCTGTAGGAGGTCCAGTGCCAGCTCTCGCCCTCGGAGAGCGCCAGCAGCAGGGCGAAGAGCGCGACCGCGATGCTGAGGAAGCCGGCGAGGTCGAAGCGCTGGCCGGAGATCCGGGGGAAGCGGGGAAGGAGCATGAAGGAGA
>JAXDLS010000319.1:0-2591 GCA_034666485.1 Chloroflexota bacterium | reverse complement strand
TACCGGGCCGGCCAGGTGAAGCTCGACGAGCTCTGCAGCGCCACCTACTCGCTCGACGACATCAACCAGGGCTACCAGGACCTGCGCGACGGGAGGAACATCCGCGGCGTGATCGTCTACGACGCATGAGCGAGCGCCCCAGGGCCTGGCGTGGACGAGCTCGCCGGTGCCCTTGACAGATCTTGTCGGCGTGACCTGATTGACAGGATGAAGATTTCGCTGCTAGCTTGCGAGAAAGAGGCAGGGGGTCCGACAGAGAGGGCGACGACATGCAGGAGCGCGACCAGGCGGCCCAGGCGGCGACCGACGAGGCCGCGGTCATCGACGCCCCCGCCCACGAGCTTCCCGTCGAGCTTCCCGAGGACGACGCGGAGCTCGAGGAGATGCTCGTCCGCGAGATCACGATCGACGGCATGTGCGGCGTGTACTGAGGCGTTGACCCGGACCGACCGCGTCCGACTCGCCCCCCGGGCGGCGCTGCGCGACGAGCCCTTCGGGGCCCTCGTCTACACCTACGACGAGCGCCGGCTGTTCTTCGTCGAGCCGCCGCTCGACGCCTTCCTCCGCTCCGACGGCGGCCGCCCGGTGGGCGACATCGCCGACTCCCTGGTGGCCGGCGGCGCGCTGGCCGCGGAGGCGGTGCCGCGCATGCTCACCCTGCTCGAGGGTCTGCGCCGGCGGGGGGTCGTCGATGCGCTATGAGGCGCTGAGCCGGGGGCTGAACGCCCCCATCTGCCTCACCTGGGAGATCACCTACGCCTGCAACCTGCGCTGCGTGCACTGCCTCAGCTCCTCGGGACGGCGCGCGCCCGACGAGCTGACCACCGCCGAGGCGACCCGGCTCATCGACGACTGGGCGGAGATGCGGGTCTTCTACATCAACGTCGGCGGCGGCGAGCCGATGGTGCGCCCGGACTTCTTCGCGCTCATGGAGCACGCCATCGGCCGCGGCGTGGGGGTCAAGTTCAGCACCAACGGCAGCCGCATCGACGCCGCCGCGGCGCACTGGGTCGCGAGCACCGATCGCCTCGACGTGCAGATCAGCCTCGACGGCGTCGACGCGGAGGTGAACGACGCCATCCGCGGCGACGGCTCGTACGCCAACGCCCGCAGCGCCATGGACCTCCTCGCCGCCGAGGGGTTCCCCTTCAAGCTCAACCACGTCGTCACCCGCCGCAGCGTGGACGCGCTCGACCGGCTCCACGAGCTCGCGGTGGGATACGGAGCCCAGCTTCGGCTCACCCGGCTGCGGCCCTCGGGGCGGGGCCTCCAGGTCTGGGAGCAGCTCCGGCTCACCCAGGCGCAGAACCGCCACCTCTACGGCTGGCTGCGCGCCCACCCCGACGTGCTCACCGGCGACTCCTTCTTCCACCTCTCGGCGCTGGGCGAGCCGCTCGACGGCCTGAACATGTGCGGCGCCGGCCGCATCGTCTGCTGTGTCGACCCGCGGGGCGACGTCTTCGCCTGCCCCTTCGTGCTCGTCGACGAGTTCCGCGCCGGCAACGTGCGCACCCGGTCCTTCGCCGAGATCTGGCGCGACTCGCCCCTCTTCCACCGGCTGCGCGGCGAGCAGGTGGGCGGCGGCTGCGAGAGCTGCGGCGCCTACGAGCGCTGTCACGGGGGATGCATGGCGGTGAAGCACTTCGCCGGCCTCGCCCTCGACGACCCCGACCCGGAGTGCGTCCGGCGCCCGGAGACCGGCCCACTCCAGAACCTGATCCCGCTCGCGCTCGCCCCCCGCCGGGTGCGCGTCCCGGCAGCGGTGGCGAGGCGGTACGGCGGCAGCGTGACGGAGGGTGGGACATGGGTGTGAGGCAGCGGTTGGCGGATCTCTTCTGGCCGCCCGAGCTCGAGGGCGAGGGCGGCCGGCCGGAGGCGACCATCGAGGAGGAGCCGCCGGCGCCTCCGGCCGCGCCGGGCGCGGGGCTGGCGGCGCGCCTCAAGTGCGTCGGCATCAGCGAGCAGCGGCGGCAGGTCACCGGTCACCAGCCCGCGCCGGTCCGGGTCGCTCCCCGGGGGAGGCCCCGGACCGGGCCCGGCCTGAAGCAGCGCCTCCAGCAGGTGGGCGTGCCGGACGTCGACGCCAAGGAGTTGGCGCGGCAGCAGCGGATCCTCGAGGCGGGCCGCGAGGCCGAGAGCCGGGCCCACCGCGTCGCCGCCTACCAGCGGGTGAAGAGCATCTGCCCGGTGCCGATCCATGCCCACGCGGTGCCCCTGCCCGGCGGCCTGAGGCTCCGCGATGACGAGTTCCTGGTCGCGTCCAGCACCCGCACCAGCCGCAGCCGCGACCTCACCCTCACCACCCACCGGCTGGTGTACAGCCGGGGCCGCGACGCCGGCGCCCAGCTGGTCGTGTACCTCGCCGACATCTGCGACGTCGCCTTCCACGCCGACGACACCATCACCGTGGGCACGCCGAGCGGTCGCTGGGAGAAGGTGCCCGTCGCCGGCAACAGCGTGGCCGCCTCGCGCGACCGGCTGCTGGCGCTGGTGCACCACGCCCGGGTCCAGCGGTCGGCGCTCCCCGGAGGGCTCGACGAGACGGTCGGGCTCGGCGACCGGGGGCCCGTGACCGGCGCCGGGTACGAGCC
>JAXDLS010000318.1:0-4389 GCA_034666485.1 Chloroflexota bacterium | reverse complement strand
GCCGTCGGCCACCGCCCCCACCTCGGCGCCGGTCAGCTCGCAGAGGTGGGCAATCTCGTTGATGATGGAGATCTTCCGCGCGAGGAAGGTGTTGGTGCCGTATTTGACCATCTCCGAGCTGGTCGAGTCGGTGATGATGACCGGCGCGCCGAGGTGCCCGAAGAGGGCGGCGACCCGCTCGCAGGCGGCGCGGTCGTCACCCCCCACGACGATGCGGGTGGGGTGGTTGAAGTCGTGGATGGCCGAGCCCTCGCGCAGGAACTCGGGACACGACACCAGCGGGAACCCCGGTGCCAGGCGGGAGGCGACCATGCTCGCCGTGGTCCCCGGCGGGATGGTCGACTTCACCGCGATCACCGCCCCCCGGCCGGCGTTGGCCGCGGCGCTGGCGACGGCCTCGTGCACCTGGGAGAGGTCGGCCTCGCCGTCCTCGGCCGGCGGCGTGCCCACCGCGATCATCACCACACCGGCGTCGCGCACGCCGACGGCGATGTCGCCGGTGACGCGCAGCCGTCCCGCCGCCAGGAGCCGCTGGAGCATCTCCTCGAGCCCGGGCTCGTGGATCGGGCAGCGGCCGGCGCTCAGCCGCACCAGCCGGCGCGGCTCGATCTCGACCAGGTGCACGGTGCGCCCGGACTCGGCGAGGCACACCCCGGTGACCAGTCCCACGTAGCCGGCGCCGACGACGCAGACCACCTCGACATGGGGAGGGCGGGGCATCTGTCACCTCGTGAGGGGGACGCTCACCCAGCATACGCCGGCGCGCACAGCGTCCTCAGGATCCCCGGCCCTCGAGGAGGGCGGCGGCGGCCTCGGCGTAGACGCCCCGGTACTCCGGGGGGAGCAGGGCGGCGATGTGCGCCCCCACCTGGTCGGCGACCCCCTGGTGGTCGCGGCGGGGTCCGGAGAGGTCGGGGGTGAACGGCCTGCCGAACTGGAGGGTGACCGGGACCCGGCGGGGCAGCTTGCGGCCCTTGACCAGCGCCTTCTCGCTGCCCCACACCGCCACCGGGACCACGTCGCAGGGCACCCGGCGGAGCAGGAAGCCGACCCCCGGCTCGGCGCGCTGCATCCCCGGGCTCTCGACCCGCGTGCCCTCCACCCAGAGGATCAGCCGCCCCCCGCGCTCCAGCGCCTCGATGGAGGTGCGCAGCGCCCAGCGGTCGGCGGTGTGGCGGTCGACGGGGAAGACGTTGCAACCGCCCCACATCCACGCGATGGGGCGCTTCCCGAAGAGCTCGCGCTTGGCCATGGCGTAGTTGGCGCCCGGAGCGTTGCCCCCGACGATGAGGGTGTCGAGGGCGCTGAGGTGGTTGCTGGCGATGATCAGCGGGCCCTTCTCGGGGAGGTTCTCCAGCCCGAGGACGCGGAGCTTGCGGCCCAGCGCGAGCCGCACGCCGAGGCGGGCGGCGGTGGCCACCACCGTGTAGCGCAGCGCCCGCCGGCCGTCGTCGCGCACCGGGAAGCGGCGCGGAAACCCCGCCGGGACCGGCTGCGCCCGCCGTCCCTCACGCTCGGCGGCGGGTGCCTCAGGGCCGTCGGCGGTGGTGGTCACCGGCCGTCACCGGTGGGCGGGGCGCGGTGCAGCGTCGCCTCGAGGTGCCAGACCGCGGCACCGCCGTCGGTGGCCATGCGCACCACGTAGTGGAGGGTGTCACCGTCGACCTCGATGTCGCGCTCCAGGCGGGTGACCGTCTTCGCCGTCGGGGTGCGCTCGACGGAGGCGGTGGCGAGCCGCAGCCGGCCGTCGTCGACGGTGCCGAGCTCGATCTCGGCGAAGCCGGTGGGATGGGCCATGGTCACCTCCACCGCGCCTCCGGGAGCGGGGCGCCAGTAGCCCATCTCGGCGTGGAGCGGGCGGCCGTCGTCGAGCGCGACGGTGCGCTGGGTGTAGGCGAGGACGGGCTTCCCCCCGTGCCGGAAGGCCACCTCCTCGCGGTAGGCGAAGGGCGCTCCCTCGCCCCACCGGCCCCGTCCCTCGCCCCTCCATTCGCCCAGGAGCATGGCCAGCGTGGCGAGGTCGGGGTGGAGGGCCGGCGCGGTCACACCCTCATGGTGCCGCAGCCACGCCGAGCTCCGCAGCCCTCTCCTCCCCGTGCGGGAAGGCCCCGATCCCCACCTGCCTGCGGTCTATGATCGGCGCCGTGCGATCGAGGTCGCCGGTGATGACGACGCTCTCCCCGGAGGCCCCGCCGGTCGCCCGCCGCCTCCAGGATCGGGCGTGGGTCGCCGGGCTCCGCGGGGTGAGGGCGCCGCTCCTCGGCATCCTCGCCGTGGCGCTCCCGGTGGGGGTCGCGGTGGCGATGGCGGTCGCCCGGCACCCCACCCTGGTGCTCGGCGGTGACTTCGCGTTCGTCGAGCAGGCGGTCGTCGACGCGGAGCACGGCCGCCAGCTGCTCGGCTCGGTCGACCGCTTCGGGGTCGCCCACCTGGGTCCGGCCCACTACTACCTGCTGGCGCCCGTGTACTGGCTGCTCGGCAACCGGTCCTACGGCCTGGCGGTGGGCAGCCTGATGCTGGTCGGGCTGGCCTCGGTGGCGGTCGTGGCGGTGGCGGCGCGGCGCGGTGGGCTCGCCCTGGCGCTGAGCGCGGCGCTGCTGCTGATCCTCTACCTCCACGCCATCGGCGACGAGCGGCTCCGGGATCCCTGGGGGCCGTGGGCGATCATGATCCCGGCGGTGCTCTTCATGGTCCTGGCCGCGGCCTACGCGGCGGGATCGACGCCGGCCCTGCTCGGCGCCCTCCTGACCGGCTCCTTCATCGCCCAGACGCACATCAGCACCCCGCCGACGCTCGCCGCGGTGATCGTGGTGGCCTGGCTGGTGCGCCGCCTCGGAGGGCGGGGGGAGGCCTGGCCGCGGCCCCGCGACCGGGGCCGCCGGGTGCTGCTGCTCGCCGGCCTGGGAGGGCTGCTGGCGCTGGCCTGGCTGCCGCCGCTCATCGAGCAGGTGACCGGCCACCCGGGCAACCTCACCCTGCTCTACCGCTTCCTCCGCCATCCCCACGGTGGCTTCGACGGCACCGGCTTCCCCGACAGCATCCAGCCCGCCGGCCAGGACCTCGCCCATGCCGTCTCCGGGCTGGGCCTCGAGTTCAGCATCTTCCCGACGGGCCGGCCCGCGGCACTGCTGGGCGAGGTCTCCAGTCCCGGGGTGTTCCCCGACGGAGGCCGGCTGCTGCTGGTGCTGCTCTACGCCGTCCTGGCAGTGGTGCTGGTGGTGCTGGCACGGCGGCGGGGCGACCGCTTCGCGCTGACCCTCGGGGCGGCGGCGCTGACCGCGATGGCCACCGCCGTGCTCTCCTTCACCCACGTCGCCGGACCCTTCTTCGACTACCTCATCGCCTGGACCACGGCGCTGCCGGTGGTGGTGCTGCTGGGCTGGGCGGCGCTGCTCGGCGGCCGGCTGCGGGAGCCGAGCGCACCCGCGTCCCGGCGGGTCGCGAGGCTGCTGGTCACCGCCCTCGCGGTGGTGGTCGCCGCCGCCAGCGGCGCCGAGACCGCCGCGCTGGCGGGACTGCCCTCCATGGAGGCGGTGGCCACCCCCCAGGGGGCGAACCCCGCGCTGGCGCCGGCGGCGGAGCTGGTGCGCACCGACCTCGCGGCCCGCCCGGGCCGCGTGCCGCTGCTGCGCGTCGCCGACCCCGAGGCCTGGCCGGTGGTGGCCGCCGTCGGCAACCAGCTGCTCCGCCACCACCAGCCCGTCGCCGTGGCCGGCGCCTGGCTGTACATGTTCGGCGACGCCTACCGCCCCACCGGCGCCGAGCGGCTGGAGTACGCGTTCGTGACCGCGGCACACGAGGCGACGCTGGCTCCCGGGCTCGGTGGGCAGCGGCTCGGCCGGGCCGGCGGCGTGGTCATCTACCGGCGGACGCTGGGCGGGTAGCCCCGAGCGCCAAGATCACGTCAAAGCGACACATCCCTGTGGACAGGCCGAACCCGCCGTCGTAGTCTTTCCAGTGCGCGCGTCGCGGCGATGGACGGCCGGGGACGCGCGGCAACCGGGAGGGGAGAGATGATCGGGGAGAGCCCGATGGTGACCGGCGTGATGCACGTCCTCACCACGCCCGCGCCGGGTCGACGGCCGCCGGCACGGCCGATGCCGCCGCTGTCGCCCGCCGACCACGAGGACATGCGCCTGATCCGCGCCTACCGCGACGGCGACGTGCGCGCCTTCGAGGTGTTCTTCGGCCGCTACCACGACCGGATCCGCAACCTGTGCCTGCGCTACCTGCCCGAGGAGGCTGCCGAGGACACGGTGCAGGACACCTTCCTCCAGTTCGTGCGCACCGTCGACCGGATCGACGAGAGCTGCCGGGTCGCGTCGTGGATTCAACGGATCGCCGTCAACCTCTGCCACGACGAGCTTCGCCGCCGGGGGCGGCGCAGGC
>JAXDLS010000317.1:0-2608 GCA_034666485.1 Chloroflexota bacterium | reverse complement strand
TCCGGCTGGCGCGCTGGGGCGCCCGGCTCTCGCACGAGGAGGGCCGGGGCTGGACGGTGGAGCTGCCTGCGGAGGGAGACGCCGAGGCGGCGTACCGGGTGCAGCGCGTGGCCGGGGACGGCGACGCTGTCCCCGCCGCGGCCCTCGATCTGGTCGCCGCGTTCGCGCGCACCGGCGAGCTGCTGCCGCGGCTGGAGCGAGGCGACGCCGGGCCGCCCGAGGTCGAGCTCGAGCAGGTGGGCCGGGGCTCGACCGCGGCGGCGGTGGTGCGCCGCGCCATCGCCGCGGCGACCCTGCGGCTGGTCGCGCACGATCCCGGGGTGCGCCTCGGCGGCGATCCCGAGGCGGTGCACCAGGCGCGGGTGGCGGTCCGCCGGCTGCGCTCCGACCTGCGCACCTTCGCACCGCTGATGCTTCCCGGCTGGAGTGATCCGCTCCGCGAGGAGCTGCGCTGGATCGGTGGCGAGCTCGGCCGGGTGCGCGACGCGGAGGTGCTCGCCGAGGAGGTGGAGCGGGCGGTCGCGCGGCTGCCCGAGCGCGACCGGGCGGCGGGTGGCGACCTGGTCGTCGACCTCCGGGCGGAGATCGTCCAGGCCCGCGAGCGGCTCCTCGAGTCGATGCGCTCGCCACGCTACCTGGAGCTGCTCGAGCACCTGGTCCGCGCCTCCCACACGCCGATGCTGCTCCCCGCCGCGGAGCAGCCCGCCCGCCGGCTGCTCCCGGGGCTGGTGTCGCGGCCATGGAGGCGGCTGCGCCGCGACGCCCGGCGGCTGCGCGGTGGCGCCTCCGACGCCGAGCTGCACCGGCTGCGCATCCGGGCCAAGCGGGCCCGCTACGCGGCCGAGGCCGGCACCCCGGTGCTGGGGAAGCGGGCCGCCGGCTTCGCGAAGGCCGTCGCCCGCCTCCAGGACGTCCTCGGCACCCACCACGACGCCGTGGTCGCCGCCGAGCGGCTGCGGGTGATGGCCGGCGACGGCCGGCCGGCCTTCGCCGCCGGGCAGCTCTGGGGGGTCGAGCGGGAGACCGCGGAGGCCTCGCGGGCGGACTGGCCCACGGCCTGGAAGGCCGCCCGCAGGCGGCGGTTGCGCTCCTGGATGCGAGCCGGCGGCTAGTACACGGGGTCGCAGCCGCCGCCGGCGGTCTCGATCCAGACCGGGTTGCTGAGCGCCAGCATCTCGCCCCGCGCGCTGCGCACCTCGGCGCGGACGTACCGGGTGGCGTCGCTCACCGTCTCCCAGAGCACCGCGGCCACCGGCTGGGCGACGACCACCTCGTGGACGATGCCCAGGTCGGTGTGCAGGGTGACCCGGCTGCCCATCGCGCCGCTGACGCGCAGGGTGACGGCGACGGTCTCGTCGGCGCGGACGACGAGGCGGCCGCCCATCCCCGCCGCGGCGCCGTCGCTCTCGACGCCGAGGTCGAGGTTGACCCGGCTGTCGGCGGCGACGTACGCGTGCCCGGCGCGCAGCGCGGCGACCACGGCGTCGCGGTTGAGGCCGGCGGCGCCGACCACGGTCTGGGGATGACCGATGGGCTGGTCCTCGTTGTGGGAGTCGCTGCCGCCGACCGCGACCAGGCGGTGGCCGGTACGGAGCAGCCCGTCCCACATCCGCACCGCCTCGTCGTCGCTCGCCGTCCAGGCGCCGTTCCACACCTCGACCGCGTCCATCTCGGAGGCGTCGAAGTCCCAGCCGCAGCCCTGGTGGGAGCGGCGCTGCGGATGGTTGGCGATGGCGATGCCGCCGGCGCCGCGCACCCGGTCGACGAAGCGGCGCAGCTGGCTGTCGCCGGGGCGGTAGCGGAAGTCGATCCACACCCCCGGGCCGAGGCCGATCGCGCCCCAGTGCCCCGCCGGCGTGGTCACCTCCTCGCCGCAGAGCACCAGCAGACCGGGGCGTTCGACCTCGCCCCAGTGCTGCTGGGCGGAGATGGTGTTGTGATCGGTGGGCACGATGAAGTCGAGCCCGCAGAGCACCGCGCGGGCGCTCACCTCCGCGGGCGTCTGCTCACCGTCGGAGTGCTCGGTGTGCAGGTGCAGGTCGCCGCGGTACCACGCAGGGGTCTCGTTGACCACCGATGTGGCCATTCTCGGCACGAACCGGCGCCCCGGCGGAAGGTTGAGCATGGTCACCACCAGCGTCCAGTCGAGCCCGTCGGTGGCGACGCTGTGGGGATTGAGGGCGACGTGCCAGGTGCCGGGGCTGATGGGGCCGGGGAGATACCCCGGCGTGGCGCGCGACTCCGAGATCACGAAGCGGCGCCGCCCCTGGCGTCCACCGTGGCTCCAGCCCCGGAAGCCGGCGTCGTTGCCGAGCTCGCGGCCCTCGGGGCCAAAGATGCCGATGTTGAGGAGGTTCCCCTCGTCGAGGCCGTAGTCGCAGGCGATCTGCAGCTCACCGACGCCCGGGGGGACGAGCACCGGGATGTACGTGTAGTCGTCGAGGGGGCCGGCGGCGAAGCGCCCGCCGCGGATGGTGGTGGTGGCGCTGACATCCAGCCGCGCCCCCCTGGTGCCGGTGAGCAGGCCGCCGCCGGGCAGCGGCGTCATCGGCGCGATCTCGGAGGTCGTGTCGGCCATCTGGTTGCATCGCCTCTCAGCTGGGCGCAG
>JAXDLS010000316.1:0-8170 GCA_034666485.1 Chloroflexota bacterium | reverse complement strand
GGTGCGTAGGCGGTGGCCACCTGCTCGACCCCGGGGTTGTGAAGGCCGATGCTGTTCAGCATCCCGCCGGTGGTCTCGGCCACCCGCGGCGGGGGGTTCCCGGCCCGGGGCAGCAGGGTGGTGCCCTTGGTCCAGATCGCCCCGAGCCGCTGGATGTCGACCAGCTCCTCGAACTCGAACCCGTAGCCGAAGGTGCCGCTGGCCACCCCGACCGGGTTGGGCAGCACCAGCCCGCGGCCCAGGTCGACGGCGAGGTCGACGGGGGTCACGCCACGTGCGCCGGCGGCAGCGCCGCCAGCCCCTCCCAGTCCACCTCGGCGACCGGCATCACCGGGCCCTCGCGGCAGCAGAGCGCGAACCGGCTGCCGGCGCCGTCGCGCACCGGCAGGGCGCAGCCCAGGCAGGTGCCGAAGCCGCAGCCCATCGGCGCCTCGAGCGAGGCCTCGACGATCGGCGGCAGGGCGGTGCCGGCGCGGCCGAGCATGGCGGCGAGGGCGGCGAGCATGGGGTTGGGTCCGCAGGCCCAGAGCGCGGCGGCGCCATGGAGCTCGGCAGCGACCAGCTCGGTGACGTGGCCGCGGTGGCCCCGGCTGCCGTTGTCGGTGGCCTCCACCACGCGGATGCCCGGGTCGCCGTGGGAGAGCCGCTCCGCGGGATACAGCCGCTCCGCCGAGGCGGCGCCGTTGAGCACCACCACCTCGGAGGCGCCGGCCTGGCGCGCCCGCCGTGCCGCCAGCGGGAAGGGCGCGCAGCCGAGGCCGCCGGCGACGCACACCACCCGTCCGGCGGCGGGCAGGGTGAAGCCGCGGCCGAGCGGCCCCAGGGACTGGAGCGGGTCGCCGGCGCACAGCGCGGCGAGCCGCCGGGTGCCCTCGCCCACCGGCGCGAACACGAAGCCGCAGACCTCGCCATCCACCCAGGCGACGCTGAAGGGACGGCGGAGCAGCGGCAGCGGCGGCGGCCCGCAGCGCAGCTGGGCGAACTCGCCCGGCCGGGCCATCGCGGCGGTGTGCGGCAGCCGCACCGACAGCTCGACCAGGCCGCCGAGGCGCTCGACCCCCACCACCTCGCCGCGCTCGTCGGCGGCGCGGCCGAGGTCGGAGAGCCGGGCCGCCGTCACCGGCCGGCGGCGACGGTGCCGTCGCGGTAGCTGCGCACGGTGGCGACGGCGAGCTGCTCGCCGGCGCGGTGGCGGCTCATCACGTTGACCAGCGCCGCGGCGGTGTCGAGCCAGGTGCAGCAGGGGATGCGCCGCCGCGCCGCCGCGAGGCGGATGAGGAAGCCGTCCTTCACGCTGCGCGGCGCCGAGCCGTCGAAGCTGGCGTCGAAGCGCAGCTCGTCGGTCTCGATGCCCGACGGGGTGTTGATCACCAGCGACACCCGGCCGTCCTCGATGACGTCGATGACGTTGGGGCGCCCGTCGCCGAGCTTGCCCACGGTGACGGCGCTGATGCCGGCGTCGCGCAGGGTGGCGGCGGTGCCCTCGGTGGCGTAGAGGGTGAAGCCGAGACCGCTGAGCTGCGCGAGCACCGGCAGCGCCTCCGGCTTGTCGGCGTCGGCGATGCTGCAGAGCGCGCCGCCGTCGCAGGGCAGCGACCCGAGCGTGGCGAGGAAGGCCTTCTGGAGGGCGGCGCCGAGGTCGACGTCCACCCCCATCACCTCGCCGGTCGACTTCATCTCCGGGCTGAGCACGCTGTCCACGGCGGTGAGCTTGACCATCGAGAACACCGGCGCCTTCACCGCCACCAGCGGCCGCTCGGGCACCACGCCCCCCTCCCAGCCGCAGGCGGCGAGGCTCTCGCCGAGCATCACCCGGGCGGCGAGCTCGACCATCGGCACCCCGGTCACCTTGCTGAGGAAGGGCACGGTGCGCGAGGCGCGCGGGTTCACCTCGATGACGTGCACCCGGCCGCGGTGGACCACGTACTGCACGTTGCAGAGCCCCCGCACGCCCAGGGCCAGCGCCATCCGGGTGGTGGCGTCGACGATCTGGGCCCGCACCCCGGCGTCGAGCGCCGCCGGGTACACCGCCATGGAGTCGCCGCTGTGCACGCCGGCGCGCTCCACGTGCTCCATGATCCCGGGGATCACCACGGTCTCGCCGTCGCAGATGGCGTCGACCTCGACCTCGGTGCCGAGCAGGTACTTGTCGACGAGCACGGTGCCACGCCGCCCCTCGCCCTTCTCGGGGACCGCGGCCATGGCGGCGACGAGGTAACGCTCCAGCGCGACCCGGCCGTGCACCACCTCCATGGCCCGGCCGCCGAGCACGTACGAGGGGCGCACCAGCACCGGGAAGCCGATCCCTTCGGCAATCTTCATCGCTTCCACGGGGTCGACCGTCGCCGCCCCGGGCGGCTGGGGGATGCCGAGGGATCGGAGCAGCGCCTCGAAGCGGTGGCGGTCCTCGGCGGCATCGATGGCGTCGACGCCGCTGCCCAGCAGCGTCACCCCGCGGGCCTCCAGCGGGGCGGCGAGGTTGATGGCGGTCTGGCCGCCGAACTGCACCACCACGCCGCGGGGGCGCTCGGCGGCGACGACGTGAAGCACGGCCTCCTCGTCCAGAGGCTCGAAGTAGAGGCGGGTGCTGCAGTCGAAGTCGGTGGACACCGTCTCCGGGTTGCTGTTGACCATGACCGCCTCGACCCCGCGGCCACGCAGGGCCAGCGCGGCCTGGACGCTGCAGTAGTCGAACTCGATGCCCTGGCCGATGCGGATCGGCCCCGAGCCGAGCACCACGACCGGGCCCGCATCGGCCGGGTCGCGCACCGCGCCGCCCGGCCCCTCGTCCTCCTCCTCGAAGGTCGAGTAGTAGTAGGGGGTCGAGGCCTGGAACTCGCCGGCGCAGGTGTCGACGCACTTGTAGGTGGGCACCAGCCCGGCGGCCTCGCGGGCGCGGCGAACCTCCGACACGTGCACCGCGCAGACCTCGGCGATGCGCGCGTCGGCGAGGCCCAGGCGCTTCGCGGCGGCCAGCGCCTCACCGCCCGGGCCGTCCCGGCGCAGCCGCTCCTCGGCGGCGACGACGGTGGCGAGCCGCTCGACGAACCAGGGCATGTAGCCGCTGCGCGCCGCCAGCTCGGCGACCGGGACGCCCCGGCGCAGCGCCTCGAGCAGGGCGAAGAGGCGGCGGTCGTTGGCGGCGTCGATCAGCACCGCCGAGCCCAGCTGCGCCGGGTCGGGCCGGGTCTGCTCGAGGGAGCGGATCGCCTTGACCATCGCCGCCTCGAAGGAGCGCTCGATGGCCATCACCTCGCCGGTCGACTTCATCTGGGTGGTGAGGCGGCGGTCGCCCTCGGGGAACTTGTCGAAGGGCCAGCGCGGGATCTTCACCACGCAGTAGTCGAGGGCGGGCTCGAAGGCCGCGCAGCTCTGGCCGGTCACCGGGTTGGTGATCTCGGCCAGCCGCCGGCCGGCGGCGATCTTCGCGGCGGCGCGGGCGATGGGATACCCGGTCGCCTTGGAGGCGAGCGCGGAGGAGCGCGACACCCGCGGGTTGACCTCGATGACGAAGTACTCGTGGGAGTCGGGGGCGAGGGCGAACTGCACGTTGCAGCCGCCGGCGATCTCCAGCGCGTTGATGATCCGCAGCGCCGCGCTGCGCAGCTGCTGGTGCTCGCGGTCGGTGAGCGTCTGCGAGGGCGCGACCACGATGGAGTCGCCGGTGTGCACCCCCATGGGGTCGAGGTTCTCCATGTTGCAGACGGTGATGCAGGTCCCGGACGCGTCGCGCATCACCTCGTACTCGAGCTCGCGCCAGCCCAGCAGCGAGCGCTCCACCAGCACCTGGCCGATGGGCGAGGCGGCGAGGCCGGCGGCCACCGTCTGGGTGTACTGCGCCTCGCTCTCGCAGACCCCGCCGCCGGTGCCCCCGAGGGTGAAGGCGGGGCGGACCACCAGCGGCAGCCCCAGCTGCTCGCGCACCGCCCGCCCCTCCACCGGGGAGCACACCGTCGCCGACGCCGGCACCGGCTCGCCGATCTCGACGAGCAGCCGCTTGAAGAGCTCGCGGTCCTCCGCGGCGCGGATCGCGTGCAGCGGCGTGCCCAGGAGCCGCACCCCGTGCCGGTCGAGCACCCCGGCGTCGTCGAGGGCGATGGCGAGGTTCAGACCGGTCTGGCCGCCGAGGGTGGCGAGGAGCCCGTCGGGCCGCTCCTGCTCGATGATGCGCTCCAGCACGGGCACGGTGAGCGGCTCGACGTACACCGCGTCGGCACTGTCGTCGTCGGTCATGATCGTCGCCGGGTTGCTGTTCACCAGGACCACGCGGATGCCCTCCTCACGGAGGGCGCGGCAGGCCTGGGTGCCGGCGTAGTCGAACTCCGCCGCCTGGCCGATGACGATGGGGCCGCTGCCCACCACCAGCACGCAGCGGGGCGGCTCGGCGGTGGGCCGCTCCTCCGCCGCCGTGCGCAGCACCAGGGGCCCGCACGTTCCTGCCGCCAGCGACAGGAACTCGTCGAACACGGCGCCGCGGTCCTGGGGGCCGGGAGCGCCCTCAGGGTGATACTGCACCGAGAAGGCGGGCAGGATGGCGTGGCGCAGCCCCTCGACGCTGCCGTCGTTGAGGTTGCGCTCGCTCACGTACCAGCCCGAGCCCTCCGGGATCGAGTCGCCGTCGACCTGGAACTCGTGGTTCTGCGAGGTGACGAAGACGCCGCCGCCGGCGGTGTCGTGGACGGGGTGGTTGCCGCCGTGGTGGCCGAACCTGAGCCGGGAGGTGGTGGCCCCCAGCGCCCGGCCGAGCACCTGGTGCCCGAGGCAGATCCCCAGCAGGGGGACGCGCCGCTCCAGCAGCGCGGCGCAGAGGCGCACCGCCTCGGGGAGCACCGCGGGGTCGCCGGGGCCGTTGGAGAGCATCACGCCGTCGGGCCGGTGGCGGAGGACGTCGTCGAGGGTGGCGTCGGCGCGCACCAGCACCACCTCGGCGCCGCGGCTGCGCAGCGCGCGCAGGCTGTTGCGCTTCACCCCATAGTCGACGGCGACGATGCGCACCCCGGCGTGGGCACCGAGACCGCCGCCCACCCGCAGGGCGCGCTCCAGGGTGGGGTGCAGCGGCTCCTCCCAGACCATCCACGGCTCCCGCAGGGTGACCTCGCCGACCAGGTCCTGCTCGCCGACCTGGGGCGCGCTGCGGGCGGCCGCCACCTGCTCCTCCGGGCTCGCCGCCGCCGCGGGGGCGAGCACCGCCCGCACCGTGCCGTGGTCGCGCAGGTGGCGGGTCAGCGCACGGCTGTCGATCCCGCGCAGACCGGGGACGCCGTGGCGGCGCAGCTCGTCGTCGAGGCTGCGCTCGGCGCGGGGATGGCCGACCTGGGGGGAGAGCTCGCGCACCACCATGGCGCGGGCCCACACCCGGGACGACTCCGCGTCCTCGTCGCGGCAGCCGTAGTTGCCGATCAGCGGGTGGGTCATCACCACCACCTGTCCGGCGTAGGAGGGGTCGGTGGCCACCTCCTGATAGCCGGTCATGCAGGTGTTGAACACCACCTCCCCGGTCACGCCGGCGGGCACCGCGGCACCGAAGAGCACGCCCTCGAAGCACCGCCCGGTCTCGAGCGCCAGCCGGCCGCGCTCAGCCACCCGGCACCGCCGTCAGCCCCGGCAGCTCCAGCGACGGGGAGAGGTGGGCGATCGCCCCCTCGGAGACGGTGAGCAGCGCCCGGCCGCGCAGGGGGACTCCGAGCAGCGGGGTGTTGGCGCTGCGCGAGCGCAGCGGCTCTGCGCCCACCACCCACTCCTGGTCCGGGTCGAAGAGCACGAAGCTGCCGGGCTGGCCCACGCGCAGCCGCGGCTCGCGGAGGCCGGAGGCGGCGCCGAGCACCCTCCAGGGACCGGCGGTGAGGCGCTCGACCAGCACCGGCAGCCACGCGCCGCCCATCCCGCCCAGGGTGACGCAGGTGGCCAGCGCGGTCTCCAGGCCGATCATCCCGGGGGCGGTGTCGGCGTAGTCGCCCACCTTCGCCTCGGCGGGGTGGGGGGCGTGGTCGGTGGCGACGGCGTCGATCAGCCCCTCGCGGAGCGCCTCGACCAGGGCACGGCGGTCCTGCTCGGCGCGCAGCGGCGGGTTCACCTTCCGGAACGCCGGCGGGTCGGGCTCACGCTGGAAGGGCAGCCACATGGCGAGGTGGTGCGGAGTCACCTCCGCGGTCACCGGGAACTCGAGCTCACGGGCGGTGCGGAGCAGGGCGAGCGAGCCGGCACAGGAGAGGTGCTGGAGGTGCAGCCGGCCCCGTCCCGCCTGGGTGAGGGCACGCAGCGCCTGCTCGACCGCCACCACCTCGCACTCGGGGGGTCGGTGGGGGCAGCGGACCACCGACGGCACCTGGGGATTGGCAGCGGCCACCATCGCCTCGTCCTCGGGGTGCACCAGCACCACCCGGTCGACCTCGGCGGCGGCGCGGAGCGCCTCGGCGAGCAGCCGGGTCGGCGCCGCGTTGCGGCCGTCGTCGGTGAAGGCGGCGGCGCCGGCCGCGGCGCACGCGGCGGTGTCGACGAGGTCGCGGCCGCGCAGGCCGGCGGTGACCGCGGCGGCGGTCAGCACCCGCACCGGGGCCTGGCGGGCGCGCCGGCGCGCATCGGCGAGGCGTTCCGGGGTGTCGACCGGAGGCCGGGTGTTGGCCATCGCCACCAGCTGGGTGAACCCCCCGACCGCGGCCGCCTCGGCCCCGCTGCTCACCGTCTCGGCGTCCTCGCCGCCGGGCTCGCGCAGGTGGGTGTGGAGGTCGATGAACCCCGGGCAGAGCACCACCTCGGGAAGGCCGGGCACCCGGGCGAGGTCGAGGGTGGGCACCTGGTCGATGCGGATCCGGCGATCGATGGCCTCGATCCGCCCCCCGCGCAGCCAGACGTCCATGTCCACCTGGTCGCGCCCGACGAGGGGGTCGATGACCCGGATGCCGCGGAGGACGACGTTCAGCACGATCACGCCACCGGCCCCCCGCCGCGGAGGGATGCGGGCTGCGGCTCCACCAGCCAGACGCCGGCGCCCGACGGGTCCCAGAGCACCTCCACCCAGGCACCGGCCGCGACCGGGAGGTTGCGGCCCACGTAGGTGGCGCGCAGCGGCAGCTCGCGATGGCCGCGATCGACCAGCACCAGCGGCTCGACGGCGGCGGGCCGGCCGTGGTCGGCGAGCAGGTCGAGCGCCGCCCGCAGCGTCCGCCCGGTGTGGATGACATCGTCGACCAGCACCACGATGGCGGCCTCGACCCGCACCGAGGTGGGCACGCCGTCCCTGCCGGCCGGCGGAACCCGGCTGAGCGCTCCGGCGACCGGCCGGGCCGGCCGGGGGCGGTCGTCACGGTAGTCGCCGACGTCGAGGGCGAGCAGCGGCGGCTCCGGCTCGCCCAGCTCGGCGAGCTCGGCGCGCAGCCGGCGGCCGAGGGGCACACCGCCGTCGCAGACGGCGGCGAGCACCACTCCGGCCAGCCCGGGATGGCGCTCGCGCACCTCGTGGGCGAGGCGGCGCACGGTGCGCGTCAGCTCGCCGGAGTCGAGCAGGCGGGACGAGGCCCCCGACGGCAACGCGGTCATGCGGCCGTGGCCTCCCCGAGCAGCATCTCCAGCAGCGCCATCCGCACCGCCACCCCGTTGCGCGCCTGGCGGAAGTAGGCGGCGCGGGGGTCGGCGTCGACCTCGGGGTGGATCTCGTCGACGCGGGGCAGCGGGTGCATGACGATCGCCTGCTGGGGCAGCCGCTCCATGAGCCGCGCGTCGATGCGGGTGTCGCCGCGGGCGCGGCCGAACTCGGCGGGATCGGCGAAGCGCTCCTTCTGGATGCGCGTCTGGTAGACCACGTCGGCGTCGGGCACCACCTCGAGGAGGTTGTCGGTCACGGTGTAGGGCACTCCCCGCGAGCGCAGCAGCGCCAGGATGTCGTCCTCCATCTGCACCACCTGCGGCGCGACCAGGGAGATGCGCACCCCCTGGTACAGGGTGAGCAGCAGCGCCAGCGACCGCGCCGTGCGGCCGTGGCGCAGGTCGCCGCAGAGGACCACGTGGAGACCGTCGACCCGGCCCAGCTCGCGGTGGATGGTGACGAGGTCGAGGAGCGCCTGGGTGGGGTGCTCGCCGGGACCGTCGCCGGCGTTGACGATGGGCACGCTCGCCACCGCGGCGGCCCGCGCCGACGCCCCGGCCTCGTCGTGACGGAGGACGATGACGTCGG
>JAXDLS010000315.1:0-3971 GCA_034666485.1 Chloroflexota bacterium | reverse complement strand
CGGTGCGGCGTCATGCCGCCACTGTACTTCCGGTCACGTCCGCCCGCGCGGGCCTCGTGTAGCGGTCCCAGAGCGGCCCCCCGTCCTCGTCCGCCGGCGCCGCGACCGGTGCCTCGGAGGGCCTCGGCGAAGCTCAGGACGATGCGGCCCGGGGGCGCCGGCGCGGAGCCGCCCGAGGGCGGTGTGGCTCCACCAGGTGAGGGTGGGCGGCGGCGGGCACGGGGAGCAGGGCGAACCCGAGAGCGGCTGCCGGGACCAGCCACCTCGCGCGTCGCATCCGACCTCCCCCGAGTCGTCGCCGGCACCGCTGCGGACCAGCTCTGCGGACCAGCTCTGCGGAGGAGGACGGCCGGAACCCGGCGCGTCGCGCGCTCGCGCCCCGGCGACGGCATCCCACCCCGCTCGCGCCGGCGTGTCATCCGGCGGCCGGACCCTGGACCCCCGCGTCCGACACCTTGACACTCTATGTCACCACCCGAGCACCCCGCAAGGCCGGTGGGCGCGGCCGGGCGTTCCTGCCGGTTCCGGACTCAACTCCGCGGACAGGGCGGCGTTGGGGCGAGCGGACCGGTGCCCTGGACGAGCACGCGCAGCCGGGCGTCGAGGGGTGGGCGGAACTGGAGATGGCCGGGTGCGAGCAGCTCCACGCGAAGCTCGTGGTCGCCGGCACCGGCCTCGACGCCGAGCGAGGAACGCTGCGTCTCCAGCACCTGCCGCCCGTCGAGGAGGACCGTGAGCAGGTCGCCGCCCCCGGGGACCGCGACCGCGGAGCCGTCGGCCCGGCGCCCGCAGACGGTCACCGCGACCGGGCTGGTCAGCGGCCGTCCCGAGGGCACGGCGAGGGTGATCGCGTAGCCGGGAGACACCGGCACCGTGGGCGTGAGCAGGAGCGCGGCGACGGTGCCGCCGAGCCCGAGCACGCCCGCGGTGACCAGCACCCAGCGGCCCCGACGCGAGACCGCGAGGGCGAGGGCGCTGGCGTACATCACCGCGGCGGCGAGCCACGGCGCCCACGCGGGCACCGCCGACGGCGCGACGATGTGACCGGATGGCAGCTGCACGGTGGTCGGGTATTCTGCTCACCATGGCTCGCGGGCGGCGGCGGCGACTGTTCGCGCCCACCCTGGTGCTGCTGGCGCTGGTCGGCACCTGGACCGGGCACACCCTGGAGTACGTGCGCGTGGCCGGCGGCGCCGGGTTGCGCGCCGAGCTGCTCGGCTCCGTCCACGCCTACATGCTGCCGATGGGGTCGCTGCTGCTGGTGCTCTCCGCCGCCGGCGGGGTGGGCTGGTGGCGGGCCTGGCAGGCGCTGGGACGCCGCCTGGACGCCGTGCGCGCCGCCCTCGCCGCCTCGCTCAGCGGTCACCCCTCGGTCGCTCCCCCGGCCGCCGCCACACCCTCGGAACCGGCGGGCTGGGCCGCCCTCGCGCTGCTTCTGGCCGGGCTCCAGCTCGGCCTCTACCTGCTCCAGGAGAACCTCGAGGCGGCGATCGCGGGGACCCCGATGCCGGGTGCGGGCGCGGTGCTCGGCGCCCACACCCTGGCTCCGCTGGTGCACCTCGCCGTCGCCACCCTGCTCGCCGCGCTGATGGCGGGCGCGGGCCGGGCGCTGCGGCGCCGCGCCACCCGCGTCACCGGGGTCGCCCGGCGGCTGCGCATCCTCCTCGCCAGCCTCGCCCCCACCGCTCCACCGCCGGCCCCGGCCGCGGCCTGGTGCCCCTCCCCCCTCGACCGCCTGGGGCGGCAGCTCTGGAGCCGGCCTCCTCCGACCGCTCTCCCGGCTCGCTGATCCCGGCCGCCGCGACCACGCGCGCGGCCACCGACGAGACAGGAGGAGAACCGTGCTCGCCAGGACCACGTATCCGCACGGATGGTTCGACACGGAGACCCGGCTCGACGAGCCGGAGCGGCTCCGGGCCGAGCTCACCGCGATCGACGGGACCATCGTCGCCATCGAGCCCAGCACCCTGCGACGCGCCGAGCTGCTGGCCGCGCGCAAGCGCGTCTACGAGACGCTCCATCCCGGCAGCCGCCACGGCGGCGCCCCCGGACGCGCCGGGGGCGGCAAGGCGCGGCGCAGCGAGGAGGGACAGCCGCCGATCCGCTCCCACGCTGCCGACGCCGCCATCCGCACCGGGCTCTCGGAGCGCACCGTGCGGCAGCTGGTGCAGATCGCCGAGGACATCCCCGCGCCACTGCGCGATCTCATCCGCGACACCCCCCTCGCCCTGCGCCAGCGGCAGCTGCTGGAGATCGCCAGGGCCTACCGCGACCCCGAGGAGCAGCGCCGCCGGGCCGGCGCCGCCCTGACCGCGACGCTCCCCGCCCAGGCCTAGCCGACCCGGCCCCGACGCCCGCGCGGCGGTGACGGCAACGTCATCGCCGCGTCGTCGAGGCGCGAGCGCGGCCGGGGCTTGACGCGCCGCGCCGGGCCGGTATCCTGCAGGACGACGTCGCAGCGTCGTTCGGGAAGGGATCGGAGGGTTGCGGGTGACCGGGCGGAGGCTCCGCCGTGCGGGTTGTGCGCTGCTGATGGCGGGTGTTCTGGTCACCCTCGGCGATGCGGGAGCCTCAGGTCCGCAGACCATCGCGACCGCCGCCGCCGTCGCCTCCTCCCCCGCGTGCCGTCCCGCCGGCCCCGACCAGGCGCGCTGCTTCGCGCGGGTGGTGACCGCCTCGCCGGTCGGCCGCGCCGGCACCGCCTCGTCGCGGGCACGGGGCCTGGGGCCCACCGACCTGCGGTCCGCGTACACCGTTCCCGCCACCGGCGGACAGGGACGCACCGTGGCCGTGGTCGACGCCTACGACGATCCCAGCGCCGAGGCCGACCTCGCCGTCTACCGCTCCACCTACGGGCTCCCCGCGTGCACCACCGCCAACGGCTGCTTCCGCAAGGTCGACGCCACCGGCACCGGTCGGCTGCCCGCCGCCGACGCCGAGTGGGCGAAGGAGATCTCACTCGACCTCGACATGGTGTCGGCGGTGTGCCCCCTGTGCGACATCCTCCTCGTCGAGGCCGGCGGCCAGGTCATCCCCTCGCTCGGCGTGGCGGAGAACGTCGCCGCCGCCGCCCCCGGCGTGGTCGCCATCACCAACAGCTGGGGGGTGGTGGAGAGCGACAAGGAGACCGGCTGGGACCACTTCTTCAACCATCCGGGCATCGCGGTGGTGGCCGCCTCCGGCGACCTCGGCTATCAGCCCGTGTACCCGGCGGCATCGCCATTCGTCACCTCGGTGGGCGGCACCACGCTGAAGCGCAGCTCCAACGCGCGCGGCTGGAGCGAGACCGCTTGGAGCGGCTCGGGAAGCGGCTGCAGCACCTTCGAGCCCAAGCCGTCGTGGCAGCACGACCCGGGCTGCGCGCACCGCGCCATCGCCGACGTCTCCGCGGTTGCCGACCCCGCCAGCGGGGTGGCGATGTACGACAGCTTCGGAGGCTCGGGATGGATCAAGGCGGGCGGCACCAGCATCGGCTCGCCGCTGATCGCCGGGCTCTACGCGCTCGCCGGCAACAGCGCGTCGGTGGTCGCCGGCTCCTATCCCTACTCGCACAGCACCTTCCTCAACCCGGTGGTGCAGGGCAGCAACGACCTCTTCTGCAGCAGCTACCTCTGCCAGGCGGGCCCGAGCCCGGGGTACAACGGACCCACCGGGCTGGGCACCCCCATCGGCACCGGAGCCTTCTGACCGGTCCGGCAGCCGCGGTCGCAACAGGATCGTGACGACGTCGCCCGGCGCGCCGCCGACCGCGGGCTCGGGGTGATACTGCGCCCATGCAGGTGCTCACACGCGACCCCGTCGAGCAGCGCCAGGCCGGCGGGGGCGACCCGATCATCCAGGTCCACGGGCTGGCCAAGCGCTATGGCGCCATCGAGGCGGTGCGGGGCATCGACCTCGAGGTGCGGCGTGGCGAGATCTTCGGCTTCCTCGGCCCCAACGGCGCCGGCAAGTCGACCACCATCTCCATCCTC
>JAXDLS010000314.1:0-3097 GCA_034666485.1 Chloroflexota bacterium | reverse complement strand
ACCGGGTCGGGGTGGGCGGCGCTGGGACGGCAGCCGGGCTGGTTGGCGCCGGGGGGCGGGATGCCCGGTGCGGGCAGGCTGTCGGCCGCCGCTCCGGCGCCGCCGAGCGGCATCACCAGCGCGGTGGCCGCTGCCAGGGCGGCGCGCCCAACCTGTCCCCTCACGGGGCCAAGTCTACGGGCGCACCACCCACGGCGTGGAATCAGACTAGAAGAACGAGGCGTGCCCGAAGTACTCGGGGGAGGCGCCCAGCTGGACGATGGTGACGTCGTCACGGCGGCCGGAGTCGAGGAAGTTCGCCCAGAACTCGTCGCCCGGGCCGTCTGCGTTGCGGAAGAGGTACTGCACGTACCAGCCGTTGACCAGCCGGAGGTGGTACTCGTGCGAGTTGGCGAAGACGTCGCCGATCACCGCCCGGGACATGCCGGTCTGCAGCCGGTTCACCCAGTAGGCGACGTCCGACGCGGGGATGGCGTTGACCGGCCGGTGCAGGACGTCCCGGTAGAGGGCGCGGACCAGCGTCGGGTAGTCGTTCGCCCCGCGCTGGGCGCTGGCGAAGTACTCGTCGGAGCCGCCGAGCAGGCCGAGCAGGTGCTCGTTGTAGGCGCCCGCGTCGAGCTGGCCCACCCAGTAGGCGCGCCCGCCGGCATCGGTGGTGCGGCCCAGGATCTGGGAGTAGTCGCTGTCGACGACGTGGCCGTGGGCCTCGCTCGACCCCACCAGCGCCGACGCCACCCAGGTGCGGAAGGCGCCGTTGTCGAGCCGGCCCGCCCAGAAGTCGATCTCCGGCTGGGCCGGCGCCGAGGGACGTCCGAGGACGTCGTGGTAGAGGTTCTTGACGAAGGTCTGGTTGCGGACGTCGGCGACGATCGCCGGGGTGCCGGCGCGCTGCGCGCTGCCGTGGAAGGTCGGCCAGGCGCCGGTGGGCATCGTGGTGGTGTTGGCGAGGGACCACACGCCCAGGGTCCAGGCGGTGTTGCTGTTGTCGTTCTGATAGATGGCGACCAGGCTGAGATGTCCATTGCCGAGGTCGGCGACGGTGGGAGCGCCGTACGAGGGCCCCGGGGTGGTGATGTCCACGGAGGGGGCGCCGTCGCCGGCGCAGTAGCCGACCAGGTGGGTGCCCGGCACCCAGACGCCGTTGCCGCCGCCGCACGCGCCGCCGCCGAGGGGGGCGATGATCGGCGAACCGAGCATGTCGCCGTTCATGGATCCGGACAGCCAGAGCCTGTTGCCGTCGCCGTCCCAGGCGATGAGCTGCCGGCTCTCCGTGATCTGGACGATCTGCCGGCTCCCGTCGCCCTTGTTCAGGAGATCACCGAGCGCCGGGGAGGCGAAGTTCTGGGAGGGCGTCGGCAGCGAATGCCCGAAGCGGTCGCTGCCGTTGGCGTTGAAGACGTTCATGTACCGGCCGGCGGCCGCGTTCGCGGTCTGCGCGAAGTAGTGGCCCGTGCCGCCGACGATGCTCGCCTGGATGTCGCCGGGATTGAGGATCGCCGCCGCCGGGGACGACCAGGGCACCTCGTCCTGGAGGCGCTTCCAGATCAGGCTGCCGTCGGGCCGGAAGGCCCACCATACTCCGCCCGGCGGATTGGGCTCGACCCCGCCGTTGCTGTCGGAGCCGACCACGATGTCGCGCTGGCCGCGGCCTTCGAGGTCGACGAGGACCGGGGTGTCGAAGATGGTGTCCCAGAGGTTGATGGGGAAGCCGGGGAGCATGTCGCCGTTGGCGTTCCAGGCGTAGACCCGGTGGTCCCAGCTGGTGGCGACCACGTCCTGAAGGCCGTCGCCGAAGAGCGAGCCGACCGCCGCCGAGGCGAAGAAGTCGGGGACGAAGTCGGTGTTCGAGAAGGGCCGGACGAAGGTGGCCCGCTGTGGCCAGTGCCCGCCGTAGGCGCTCCCGTCCCAGTTGTAGACGTTCACGAAGCCGTTCCTCGAGGTGACGATCACCTCGAGCTGGCCGTCACCGCGCAGGTTGCCGAGGGTGGGGCTGGACTGGATCGCGCCCCCGGTGTCGTGGGCCCAGAGCTGCTGGCCGCCCGAGCTGAACACCCGCACAACCCCGTCGAGGCCGCCGGTGACGATCTCCTTCTGCCCGTCGCCGCGGAGGTCGCCGACGGCGGGGCTGGAGAAGGGCTGGGAGACGCCCGCGGTCGGCTTCGAGCCCGAGCCGATCCCCTGGCTCCAGGCCTGGGCGGGCGCGGACGCCGCCGCGGCGGGGGTGGGCGTCAGCCCCGGCGCCGCCAGGGCGGCGGCGAACGGGAGCGCGGTGAGCAGGCGGGCGAGACGGTGAATAGGCATGCAGTGACCCTGGAAAGAGAGGCGAGAGGTTCGCCGCCATCCTGGGGCCCCGTCCCCACAGCCCGGTTGCCGTCGTGTCACGGCTTCGCATCCCTCTGTGCCGGCGTGATCTCTGGCCGTGCCCGCCGTGGACTACCCTGCAGGCCATCGTGATCACCCTCCCGTCCGGTTTCATGCTCGGCTGCGCCAGCGCCGCCCATCAGGTGGAGGGCGGCAACCACAACGACTGGACGCGCTTCGAGCAGGAGCCGGGACGCATCCTCGACGGCAGTGTCTCCGGGATCGCCTGCGACCACTGGAACCGGTTCGGCGCCGACCTGGAAGATCTGGCCGCACTCGGCCAGAACGCGCACCGCTTCTCGGTGGAGTGGTCGCGGGTCGAGCCCGAGCCGGGACGCTTCGACACCGAGGCCGTCGACCACTACGTGCAGGTGGCGCGCCGCTGCGCCGAGCTGGGCATGGAGCCGCTGGTCACCCTGCACCACTTCACCCTCCCGCTGTGGCTCGCCGACCGTGGCGGCGTGCTCGCCCCCGACGCGCCGGTGCTCTTCGGCCGCTACGCCGCCGTCTGCGCGCGGGCCCTCGCCGGGCGGGTGCGCTGGTGGATCACTGTCAACGAGCCCTCCATCCTCGCCACCCTCGGCTATCTCCTCGGCGAGTGGCCACCGGCGCGGCGCTCGATGCGTGAGGCGTTCGCGGCGCTGCGGGCCCTGGTGGCGCTGCACGCCACCGCCGCCGCCGCGCTCCGCGCCGAGGCTCGTCGCCAGGGCGTCGAGGCCCGCGTCTCGGTCGCCCA
>JAXDLS010000313.1:0-5637 GCA_034666485.1 Chloroflexota bacterium | reverse complement strand
CGGCGTTCTCGGGCAGCGTCAGCACCGCGGCGATCGCCCGCAGCCGGGCCAGCGCGTCGCCGACATCGGGCGGCTCGCGGGAGAGGTCGGCACCGACCGCGCCGAGCGCCAGGCCCGGCGAGGGCGCCAGCCCCCGCGCCGCGGCGAGCGCGCCGAGCGCCGCGGAGACGTCCGGGGGGGTCGCCTCCAGGTCGGCCGCCGCCCCGTCGACGAGGTGCAGGTAGGCGACCGCGTCGGGGGTGGCCGCGTGCGCCGGCCGCGGCGCTGCGAGGCACAGCAGGGCGAGGAGGAGGGCGGCGCACGCCTGCCGCCGGCTCACAGCGAGGCGGCGAGCATCTCGATGTCGAAGGCCTCCTTGCGGATGCGCAGGTCGTAGTAGACGAGGGTGAGGGCGATCAGGCTGAGCGGGGAGACCAGCACCGTGCTGACCGCGCCGAGCGCCTGGCCGATCAGCTGCTGGGTCCCCGGGCTGAGCCCCCCGATCAGCAGGGCGGCGGGGACCTGGATCACCGCCCCCACCACCGACTGGAGAAGGAAGACCACCAGCAGCAGCGCGAAGGTCCGCCAGAAGAAGCCCTGGGTGAGCCGCCAGCTGCGGCGCAGCCCGCCCAGGCTCCCCGAGCCCTCGACCACCACGGTCTGGGCGAAGAGGGTCGAGCGCACCGCCAGCACCGGCAGCGCCACCATCCAGGCGATCCCGACGCCGATCGCGGGGACGACGCCGATGGGGCCGAGGAGGGCCGCGACCCCGACGCCCACGAACATCCCCGCGGTGATCCCGGCGACCAGGAGCAGCAGCAGCAGGATGGCGCCGAGCAGCGTTCCGCCACGGCGCAGCGCCGCGCGATACGAGGTGCCCAGGCTGGCGGGACGGTCGAGGTAGCGGTCGCTGACCGCCCGGCTCATCGCCGCCAGCGAGAGCGGCAGCACCACGAACATCTGCACCGCGAACACGATGACGAAGTAGACGGTGATGCTCTTGAACGCGGCGACCTGGGCGTCGGTCAGGGTGCCGGCGGAGGTGCCCATGCTGCCGAAGGGGCCCCGGACGCCGGCGGCGTCGAGGTCGGACCCGACTCCCAGCAGCTGGAAGAGCACGAGGTTGAGCACTGCGAAGGGCACCTGGACGACCGCGGTGATCGCCACCAGCAGCAGCAGGTTGCGCCGGTAGAGGGCGAAGGCGGCGTCGAGCAGCTCGCCGATGCCCATCGGCCGGAAGCGGCCGAAGCCGGTGGGCGCCGCCGCCGCCCCGGCGTTCCATCCCGGCACCGCGGGGCCCGGCCCCCAGCCCGGCGGCGGCGGCACCGCGCCCTCCGGCGGCGGCCAGCCGGGGACGCCCTGCGGCGGCGGCGGCGGCCAGGCCGGGGCCCCCGGCGGCGACTGCGGCGGCCAGCCCCGTGGCGCCGGCGCCGGCGCCCAGCCGGGCGGAGCGGGCCAGCCGGGCGGAGCCGGCGGCGGCGCACCGGGAGCGTCCTCGGGCGGGGCCTGGGAACCCTCGGGCTCGCCGCTCTGCATGCGGCCCATTGTGCACTCCGGTCTGCGGTGACGCCGCCGTCACAGCTGTGACGGCCGCCTGCGCTCCCGATGTGAGTCCTGTCACCACCCCCGGCGGCCATCCGCCCACGGTCCAGCATGGCAGGCGACATGACCTCCCAGCCCCTTCCCCTGTTCCCCCCGGGCGACGACCCCACCGAGCGCCGCCGTCACGACCTGGTCGAGCGCCTCGACTGGGTGATCCGCCGCGGGTTCGACGAGCTGCCCGACACCCTGGTGGCCGCGCTCCGCGCCCAGGGCGTCGCCTGCGACCGCACCTCCTCGGCCCACGACCTCGCCGACCGGCTCCGTGGCGGCCAGGCGGAGAGACGCACCGCCGCCTCCTGAGGCTCCGGCGACCTACGCCGCGGCCCGGCCCAGCTCCGGGTGGGAGCGCCCGCGCAGCAGTGCGATGCCCACCACCGCCAGGGTCACCGCGGCGGCGCCGCCCACCACGGTGGGCCGCCGCGCCAGCCGGGGGAGTTCGTGGAGCAGCCGTCCGCTCCAGCCGCGGCCGTGCAGGGCACGCTGGTAGAGGCGGTCGCGCTCGTCGGCGGTGAGCACGGGAACGGCGAGCACCCGGGCGAGCTCGGCGGCGAGGCCGGCCAGCTCGCCGAGGCGGTCGGGCAGCCCCGCGGCGGGCGACCGCCCCTCGAGGGCGTCGTCGAGCCGCTCGATGTCATCGATCACCGGCACCCTCCTCGCGGCGGCGGCCGGTGCGCTCGGCGGGCAGCGGTGCCCCCAGGCGCCGGCGCAGCGTGGTCAGCGCACGGAAGGTCAGCAGCTTCACCGCCCCCTCGCTGCGGCCCATGATCTCGGCGATCTCGCGGTTGCGCAGCTCGCCGCCGAAGCGCAGCAGCACCGCCTGGCGCTGGTCGCCGGGCAGCGCCGCCACCGCCGCCCGCACCTCGGCGGCGCGGTCGCCCCAGACCGCCGCGTCCTCGGGGCCGGGCGCGCCGTCGCCGAGCTGGGGGGTGAGCTCGATCCAGCCGGGGCGGCGGCGGTCGCGGGCCACCAGGTTGGCGGCGACCCGGTAGAGCCAGGCGGAGTAGGGCACGCCACGCCACTCGAAGCGCGGCAGCTCCTCGATCGCCCTGGCGAAGGTGGCGGCGGTCACGTCCTCGGCGAGCTCCCGGTTCTGGGTCAGGGTCAGCGCGTAGGCGAAGATCTGGTCGACGTAGCGCTCGTAGAGCGGCGCGAACGCCGCCCGGTCACGCTGCGCGGCACGGATGAGATCGCGCTCGGCGAGGAGGTCGGCCTCGCTGCGGTGGGCCACTCAGGCGCGGTCCACGATCAGAATCCGCACCAGAGCGCCGAGTTACGCGTTCGCACCACACCGCCCTGCATCCGGCCACCTTGCCACAGGGAGCGCCGGACCCGACAGACGGGGGTGTCGGGGTGCGAACATATGCACGCTGCCCGAGAACCCGGGCGGGGCGGGGGGCCATGTCTCCCCTGGGAGGGAAAGCGCCGTGCAGCGACGCGATCGAACCGCGCGAGTGCTCGCTCGAGCTCGTCTCTGGGCTCCCCTGGTGGTGGTGGCCGCCGTCCCGGTGAGCGTCCTGGCCGCCGGCGGCTCGACCCCCGCAGGCGGGTCCGGCGCCGCCCTCGCCGGGGTCAGCGTGCCCTCGGACACCTCGACGACCACCGGAATCGGCCGCTCGATCTGCCACATCGTGGGCACGCCCGCCTGCCAGGACACGCCCACCACCAGCGACACCGGCAACGCGACCGACACCGGCGCCACCACCACCGCGGCCGACAGCTCCGCCCTCGGGCCCCCGGAGACCGGCCTCTGCAGCACCGCCAAGCTCCCCGGGGTCTGCCGCACCAGCTCGCAGTCGAGCACCGTGACGGTGCGGCCGCCGGGCTCCGTCTCCGACACCTCGACGACGACGAAGTCGACGCGCACCGCCAAGGCGACCAAGACGACGAAGTCGAAGTCGGCGGCGACCACCACGGTGACCGTCACCGTCACCCAGGCGAGCACCGCCTCGACGGCGGCCACCGCCACGACCACCACCACTCCGTAGCCCGTCAGGGCACCACCGGGGCCTCCCGGATCCGGCGCACCAGGTCGGCGACGTAGGGCACCAGGGTGCCTCCCACCAGGGGGATGCCCAGGGCGAGCGCGGCCGCGTCGACGGGTCCGTGGGCGATGCGCACCCACATCAGGATGAAGAACACCCAGCCCACCGCGATGGTGCTGCGCCGTCCCCAGTGGGTGTGGCTCAGCACGGGGCGGCGGTGGCTGAGGAACACGATGGGGGTGGCGAGCAGCGGACCGACGTAGCGCAGCACGATCAGCGCGCACAGCCACCAGGGGAGGATGCCCACCAGCGCGCCGCCCACCGCGGCCATGGCGAAGAAGAGCGCGTCGCCGGCCGGGTCGAGGGCGCGGCCGAGGGCGGTGAGCGGTCCGATGCGCCGCGCGATCCAGCCGTCGACGGCGTCGAGCATCGCCAGCGGGCCGCCGGCCGAGCACCACAGGATCAGGCCGAGGTCGCCGCGCAGCGGCAGCGCGGCACTGAGCAGCAGCGGCAGGCAGGACCAGGCGCGCAGCGCGGTGAGCCCGTTGGGGATCCCGTAGTAGTCGATGCGCGGGCCGTCGGGATGGATGAACAGCAGGGTGGCGCCCCCCACCAGCACGAGGCCGAAGAAGAGCCACCAGGCCACGGCGCCGAGGGCCGCGAGCAGCGCCGCATGGACCGACACCAGCTGGGCGACGCCGACCGCGTAGGCCTCGGTGAAGACGAACCCGGCGATCAGCCACCGGGTCAGCGACCGGCGCAGCGCCGGGCGGGCGCGCAGCAGCCCGAAGGCCTCGCCGTACAGGGCCACCAGGCCCCCCACACCGGATCGTGGTGCGGGGCCGGTCCCCACATCGTTCACCGCGCCTTCCGGCACCCGGCTACTTGACGGCCAGGCAGGTGACGGTCTTGAAGACACCCTCGATGCGCTGGATCTTCTCGACGATGAGAGCGCCCACCCCGGCGACGTCCCCCGCCTCCACCTGGGCGATGACGTCGTACTCCCCGGTGATGGCGTCGGACTGGACGATCCCGCCCTGGCCCGACAGGTGCGAGACGACGTCCATCGCCTTCCCCGGCTGGGTGCTGATGAGCACGTACGCGCGCACCATTCTCGTCCTCCTCCGGCGGGGGCCGCCGCTCCCGCTCGGCGCCGACTGTAGCACCGCACCGGCGAATGTCCACGCCCTCCGGCCGGCCCGCCGCCAGCGACAGGGCTGACGTGAGTCCCATCCATGCGCTGCGTTCGGGATATGCGGTGGCTTTGTGCGTTTCGCAGGCTTTGTTACGATCACGAGTGGACGCACGCGGGCCCCTGAGGGGGTGTACGATCCTCACGGGAGCCCCTGCGGGGAGCCCCATTTCACCATGCAACTCACCCCTTCCTGGCGGGCGGACCGGAAACGGTTCGCCCGCTCTTTGCTTCCCGGCCCTCGATGCCCGTCATCGGCCTGATTGCACGCGTCCTCGCCCGGATCGCCCTGCTCGGTGCGCTCCAGGCGCTGCGACGCCGCGCCGGTGGGGTGCCGCCCCCCTGGCGGACCCCCGGCCCCGGCCCCACCCCGCCCCCGCCGCCCGCGCCCGCCTCTCCCGCCGACGTCGAGCGCACCCGCCGGATGGTGCGCCTGGTCGCCGAGTCGGCGCGGATCGGCGCCCGGGTGGTGCTGCTGACCGGCTTCCTCGGCGCCTTCACGGTGCTGCTCACCGCCGGCACCACCGCCGCCACCCTCGGGCCGCGCTGGCTCGGGATCGTCCTCCTGGTCCTCGCCGCCGTCGCCCTGGTGCTCGCGCTGCGCGAGTTGCGCGCCGCGTGGAGGCTGCGCCTCGCCCAGGTGCGCCGCCTCCGCGCCGAGCGGCTGAGCACGCCGGACGTCCGGTAGATCCGCGGGGCGGCCGCTCTGCCGCCGGTGTGGGACGCTCGGCCGATCTGCCACCGGTGTGGGATGCTCGGCCGATCTGCCGCCGGTGGAGATGCCCGGCAGTTCTGCCGCCGGTCGAGATTCGCGTCTGGCCGCTCTGCCGCCGGTTTTGACTCGGGGGGGACTGCGTCCCCCCCGTCTGGTCGCAAGACATC
>JAXDLS010000312.1:0-3844 GCA_034666485.1 Chloroflexota bacterium | reverse complement strand
ACCCGCTCCACGGTGTCGAGCGCGCCGAACTCGACCTGGCGCCGGTCCGCGTCCCGCAGGCGGCCGCTGACCATGCGCAGCAGCAGGAGCGCCGCCTCGGGGCGGGTCCGGATGAAGTCCATGAAGTCCGGCCCCTCGACCACGAGGACCTCGGCGGCGCCGAGGGTGGTCGCGGTCGCCGACCGGGGCCTGCCGTCGATCGCCGAGAGCTCGCCGAGCACGTCTCCCACGTCCTTGCTGGCGAAGTAGATCTCGCGGCCGGAGTCGGTCATGTACGAGACCCGGACCTGCCCGGAGAGGATCACCGCGACGTGGGTCGACTGATCTCCCTCGGAGAACAGGGTCGCACCCCGCCGGTACCTGCGGCGGTGGCCCAGGGAGGTCAGCGCCTCGCGGTCTCCGTCGGTGAGCCGCGAGAGGAAGTCGGTCGCCGGCGACGCGACAGTCACCGCCGCAGTATCGCACCCGTCGCGGCCCAGCGGAACGGATCGCCGGCCCGCCGGCACGGCTCTCAGCCGGGCCGCCTCGCCCGCACCCCGTCCACCAGCAGGCCGGTCACCTCGGCGGCCACTTGGTCGAGGCTCAGCCGCCCCTCCGGCGAGAACCACAGCGGCACGGCGTTGAGGGTGCCGATGATCGAATGCTGGGCGATGCGCAGGTCCATGTCGCGGAACACCCCCGCCTCCATCCCCTCGCGCAGGATCGTCTCCAGACGGGCCATGTACTCGTGGAGCGGGCGGCGCACCACGTCGTCCCTGATACCGCTCAGGGCCACCCGCGCGCTCACCGCGCCCACCGGGTCGGTGCAGATGATGCGCACGTGGCTCTGGCAGAAGGCGCGGAGCCGCTCCTCGGGACCGATGCTCGACCGCAGCAGCTCGGAGAGCGCCTCCTCCTGGGCCCGCACCACCTCGACGACGACGTGGCCGAGCAGCTCCTCCTTGCTGCGCACGTAGTAGTAGAGGCTGGCCTTGGAGAGCCCCACCCGCTCCCCCACCGCCTCGAGGGTGGCCTTCTCCAGGCCCATCTCGCGGAACACCTCGACCGCGGCGAGAACGATGAGCTCGCGCCGCGACTGGCGGCGGCGAACCCGGCGCTGCTCGGAGTCGGCGGTGACCGGGGCGGCGGCGCTCTCGGTCATGGTCCCGGCGGGGGTGTCCTCCCCCCAGGTTCGGCGGCCCCGGCCCGACCGATGAGGACGCTCATACGAAGTCGCCGGCGGCATGCCGGAGCAGGGTGATCAACTCGGTGATCCGCGCCATCTCCGGCTCCTCGAGGCCGCGCAGCCCGAAGCCGACGCGCATCAGCTCGGTGGTGGCGCTCTCCACCCGGGCGCGTCCCTCGTCGGTGATCTCGACCAGGGTGGTTCGCCGGTCGGTGGGATGCCCCACGCGGCGCACCAGCTCGTCCTGCTCGAGCCGGTCGACCGCGTTGGTCACGCTGGTGGGGTGGACCATCAGGCGCTCGCCCATCTTGCTCATCGGCAGCGAGCCGCGGCGGCTGAACATCAGCAGAACCAGCGCCTCGTAGCGGGCGAAGCTGAGCCCGAAGGGCCGCAGGATGCCGTCGATCTCTCCCAGCAGGATCTGCTGGGCGCGCATGATGGACGTCACCGCCGCCATCGGCCCGGTCTCGCCGAAGCGCTCGCGCCAGTGACGCGAGGCCTCCGCGATGGGATCGAAGGCGAGCGCACGGCGCCCGTTGGACCGGGGACGAAGCGGCGGACCAGCCGGTTCCAGGACGCCACGCGTGCCGCTGTCGGTCAGAACTGTGGCGCCTCCGTGTACCCGCCCCAGAGCTCGGTGAGCGCGCCGCAGATCTCCCCGAGGGTGGCCTCGACGCGCACCGCCTCGATCATCGCAGGGACCATGTTCTCCGTGCTCCCCGCCACCCGCACCATGCGGGCGAGGGCGCCGTCCACCGCCGCCCGGTCGCGCTGGGCGCGGCGCTCACCGAGCGCCCGGTTCTGCTCGCGCTCGACCTCGTGGCTCACCCGGAGGATCTCGAGCGGCGAGTCGACGCTGCCGGTCAGGGTGTTGACCCCGACCACGCGCTTCTGGCCGCGCTCCATGGCGCGCTGCTGGGCGAAGGAGGAGTCGGCGATCTCGGAGAGGAACCAGCCGTCCTCGATGCCGCGGAGGATGCCGCCGGTCATGGTGCCGTCGTGGCTCATCGAGCGGATCCGCGAGAAGATCTCCTCGGCCTCGGCCTCGACCCGGTCGGTGAGCTGCTCGACGAACCAGGAGCCGCCCAGCGGGTCGACGACGTTGAGCACGCCGGTCTCCTCGGCGATCACCTGCTGGGTGCGCAGCGCGATCTGCGCGGCCCGCTGGGAGGGGAGCGCCAGCACCTCGTCGAGGGCGTTGGTGTGCAGGCTGTTGGTGCCGCCGAGCACCGCCGCCATCGCCTCCACCGCGGTGCGCACCACGTTGTTGTCGGGCTGCTGCGCGGTCAGCGAGACCCCCGCGGTCTGGGTGTGGAAGCGCAGCTGCTGTGCCCTGGCGGTCCTCGCGCCATAGACGTCGCGCAGCCAGCGCGCCCAGATGCGGCGGGCGGCGCGGAACTTGGCGATCTCCTCGAAGAAGTCGATGTGGGCGTCGAAGAAGAACGACAGGCCGGGGGCGAACTGCTCGATGTCGAGCCCGCGCGAGAGCCCGAGCTCCACGTAGGCGAAGCCGTCGGCGAGGGTGAACGCGAGCTCCTGCGCGGCGGTCGAGCCGGCCTCGCGGATGTGGTACCCGGAGACCGACAGGGGCTTGTACGCGGGCACCTCGCCGGCGCAGTACTCCATCAGGTCGCCGATCAGCCGCAGGTGCCGCTCCGGCTGCCAGAGCCACTCCTTCTGGGCGATGTACTCCTTGAAGATGTCGGTCTGGAGGGTGCCGTTGAGCACGCGGTGGTCGACCCCCTGGCGCTCGGCGGCGACCACGTACATGCAGAACACCGGGACCGCCGGGCCGCTCACCGTCATCGAGGTGGTGACGTCGCCGAGCGGGATGCTGTCGAAGAGCAGCTCCATGTCGGCGACGCTGTCGACGGCGACGCCGCAGTGGCCCACCTCGCCGAGGCTGCGCGGGTCGTCGCTGTCGCGTCCCATCAGCGTGGGCATGTCGAAGGCGACGCTGAGGCCGCCCCCGCCCTCGGCGAGGATCATGCGATAGCGCTCGTTGGTCTGCCGCGCGTTGCCGAAGCCGGCGAACTGGCGCATCGTCCAGGGCCGCCCCCGGTAGCCGGTGGGATGCAGCCCTCGGGTGAAGGGGAACTCGCCCGGCCAGCCGATGCGCTCGAAGCCGGCGTAGCGGTCGCCGGGCCGCGGGCCGTAGACGGGGTCGACCTCGCTGCCGCTCAGGGTGGTGAAGTCGGCGTCGCGGATCCGTCCGGCGGCGCCCGCGGCGTCGTAGGCCGCCTGCCAGCGCCGGCGGCCGGCCGCGATGCCCTCGCTGCCGTCGGGACCCGCCTCGACGTCTCCCTGCTCGTGCTGCCAGGCCATCTCGTCCCCCTTGGTGTGGTGGTCGACGTGGGCCATAATACTTGGAAGTCCTACTATTGGGGGTGCTAGCAACGTGAGCGCTGCCGGATGCCCGGCAGTTCTGCCGCCGGTTTGAGTGGCGCGGGCGGCTCTGCTGCGCAGTGGGAGTGGCGCGGGTGGCTCTGCTGCGCGGTGGAGATGCCCGGCGGTTCTGCCGGTGGAGATGCCCGGCAGTTCTGCCGCCGGTTGAGATTCGCGGACGGCCGCTCTGCCGCCGGTTTTTACTCGGGGGGGACTGCGTCCCCCCCGCTCAGTCGCAAGACATCGTGCGCTGGCGCGCCCGATGCCGGCTCCTGCCCCCCCTCGCCGGCACTC
>JAXDLS010000311.1:0-5106 GCA_034666485.1 Chloroflexota bacterium | reverse complement strand
CTGGCGGATCACCTCGCCGTCGACGGTGAAGATGCTCTGGGTGTCGCCGATGCCGGCGGCGTCGAGCACCGCCTGGTGGGAGAGCAGGCGGGCCCCGCGGACGTCGACACCGGCGGCGTGGAACGCCGGCAGCGCCAGCAGCGCCACCAGCAGCGCCAGCTCGGCGACCACCAGGACGGCCGCCCCGCGCCCGCGGCCGTCACCGAGCGTCGCCGGACGGCGGGCGGCGCGCGGCTGGGGCGCGTGCAGGCGGCGGCGGGCGGAGCCCCGCAGTGCCGACTCCGGCGCCAGGCTGAACTGCCGCGGCACCCGCGGAGCGTCGACGATGCGGGCGGCGGCCTCCCGGGCGTGGGCGCGGCGGCGTCTCTCGGCGGGGCTCATCCGCCCACCTCGGAGGGGCAGCCCGGGCACCGGCGCAGCAGCGCGTCCTCGAGGATGCGCTCGCAGAGCGACTCGAAGGGGATGCCGGCGGCGCGCGCGGCGTCGGGGAGCAGCGAGAGCGCGGTGAGCCCGGGGGTGGTGTTCACCTCCAGCACCCAGGGCACGCCGGCGCCGTCGACGATGACGTCGACACGTGACATCCCGCCGCATCCCAGCGCGGCGTGCGCCGCCACCGCGGCGCGCTGGGCGCGGGTCCGCTGCGCGTCGGGGAGCCGCGCCGGGATGATGTGCTCGCTCTGACCCGCGGTGTACTTCGCTGCATAGTCGTAGAGGGGACGGTGGGAGACGATCTCGAGGGTCGGAAGGGCCTCGGGCGGATCGTCGCCCAGGATGCCGATGGTGATCTCGACACCGCCGACCATCCGCTCGCAGAGCACCGCGTCGTGCGCCGCAGCCGCTCTCCACGCCGCGTTCAGGCCGGCCGTGTCATCGACCATGCTGAGCCCGATGGTCGAGCCGCCGCGGTTGGGCTTGACCACCATCGGCAGCCCGAGCTCGTCCGCTGCCGCGCGCATCGCCGCGGCCGCGGCGCCGGGGTCGAGGTCGCGGCGCACCAGCCGCCATGCGGGGGTGTCGATGCCGGCCGCCACCAGCAGCCGCTTGGCCGTCGCCTTGTCGAAGCAGAGCGCCGAGGCGAGCACCCCGCTCCCGGTATGGGGGATGCCGAGCAGCTCGCAGGTCCCCTGCACCACGCCGTCCTCGCCGAGGCGGCCGTGCACGGCGAGAAAGGCCACCTCGTAGCCGCCGCCCCGCAGCAGCGCGGGCAGCTCGGCATCGCACTCCACCAGGGCGCAGTCGTGGCCGCGGGCGCGCAGCGCGGCGAGCACCTGGGCGCCGCTCTCCCGCGAGACCGCCGCCTCGCTGCTGGCCCCGCCGCAGACCACGGCGACCCGCCGCGGTCTCATCGCGCCGCCACCGCGGCCGAGCACGGGCCGGGCTCGCCGGCGCAGACGATCTCGCGCTCGAGGTCGACGCCGAACTGCTCGAGCACGGTGTCGTGGGCGAGGTCGGCGAGGGCGAGGACGTCGGCGGCACGGGCGTGGTCGGCGTTGAGGATGAAGTTGGCGTGCTTCACCGAGATCTCCGCGCCGCCGACCCGCCGACCCTTGAGCCCGGCGGCCTCGACCAGCCGGCCGGCATGGTCGCCGGGGGGGTTCTTGAAGACGCTGCCCAGGCTGCGCGTCCCCCACGGCTGTCCCGCCTTGCGCTGCGCGGTGATCGCGTCGGTGCGGGCGCGCACCGCGGCGGCGTCGTCGGCGCGCACCCGGAAGCGGGCGCTCACCACCACCCGGCCGGCGAGCTCGTCCATGAACCGCGAGCGCCGGTAGGCGAAGCCGCACTCGGCGGCGGTGAGGGTGCCGGGCTCGCCGGCGACGTCGAGCACGTCGCAGTGGAGCATCACGTCCTTGATCTCGGTGCCGAAGGCGCCCGCGTTGCCGCGCACGCTGGCCCCGCAGGTGCCGGGGATGCCGATGCCGAACTCCATCCCGGCGAGCCCGCGGCGGGCGAGGTCGAGGGCGGCGCGGGGCATCATGCAGCCGCCGCCGAGCTCGACGGTGGTGGGGTCGAGCGCGCGCCAGCGCCGCAGCCGGTCGCCGAGGCGCACCACCAGCCCGCGGATGCCGCCGTCCAGCACCAGCGTGTTGCTGCCGGCGCCGAGCAGGAACACCGGGAGGCCGGAGGCGTGGCTGCGCCGCAGCAGCTCGGCGAGGCCGGCGGCGTCGCCGGCGGTGACCAGCCAGTCGGCGGGACCGCCGATGCCGAACTGGGTGTGGCGGGCGAGCGGCTCGTCGCGCCGCGCCCCCGGCCAGGAGGCGAGCCAGCCGCTGTCGGTCACGGCGCTGCCTCCTGTCCGGGCGCGGACGCGCCCGCCGGCGAGGGGCCTCCCCCCTGCCGCTTCCTCCCTTCGAGGGCGGTGACCGCGCGCCGGGCGAAGTCGTCGAAGCCACGCACCGACATGCAGAGCACCACGTCCCCGGGGCGGGCGCTGACGACCACCCGGGCCAGCGCCTCGTCGGAGCCGGTGACGCTGGTCGCCGGGGCGCTGGCGCACGCCACCTCGGCGACGTCGGCGCTCGACACCGTGCCCGCGAGGTGACGCTCGCGGGCGGGCTCGATGGGCCCGATCATCACCTCGTCGGCGCCCGCGAAGCTGGTCGCGTAGTCGGCGAGCAGGGTGAGCGTGCGCGAGTAGGTGTGGGGCACGTAGACGGCGATCACCCGTCCCTCGGCGGTGCCTCGCGCCGCGCTCACCGTGGCCGCCACCTCGGTGGGATGGTGGGCGTAGTCGTCGACCACCACCACCCCGCCGGGACGGCCCACCACCTCGTAGCGGCGGGCGGCGCCGCGGAAGCTGCGGCAGGCCTCGAGGCAGGCGGGCAGCGCCGCCCCCAGGCGCAGCGCCAGCACCAGCGCCACGACCGCGTTCTGGCGGTTGTGCGCCCCCGGAGCGTTGAGCTCCACCGCGATCCGCTCGCCGCCGGTGACCACGGTGAAGCGCTGGGGGCCGGAATCGGCGATGGTCGCCTCCGGCACGATCCGCCAGTCGGCGCCCTCGGCCTCGCCGTAGGTGGTCACCTCGCAGCCGGCGTGGGGGGCGAGCGAGACGCACTCCGCGTCGTCGGCGCAGAGCGCCAGCAGCCCCGACGGCGGCATGGTGGCGACCAGCTGGAGGAAGGGCGCCTTGTAGGCCTCGAAGCTGGCGTAGACGTCGGGGTGGTCGAGCTCCAGGCGGGTGACGCAGGCCAGCTCGGGGTGGGCGTGGAGGAACTTCGGCCGCGAGTCCCAGGGGGCGGTGGTGTACTCGTCGCCCTCGATGACGAAGACGCGGCCCGAGCCCAGCCGGGCGCTCACCCCGAAGTCGCGCGAGGTCACCCCGAGCCGGAACCCCGGCGACATCCCCGCCACCTCGAGCATGTGGGCGAGCAGCGACGAGGTGGTGCTCTTCCCGTGGGTGCCGCAGACCGCCACCCGGACCCGGTCGGCGGTGAGCTCGCCGTAGAACTCCGCCTCGCTGGTGGTGGGCAGCCCGCGGCGGCGTGCCTCCTCCCACTCCACGTTGCCGGCGCGCACCTGGTTGCCGACCACGACCAGGTCGGGGGTGCCCCAGCGGTCGAGGTTGTCGGGGCCGTGGGTGTTGGTCCAGGGGATGCCCGCGGCGGTGAGGGTCTCGGTGGTGGGGGGGTAGGCGTCCTCGTCCGACCCGGTGACGGTGTAGCCGAGCTGGCGGGCGAGCAGCGCCGCGCCGCTCACCGCGTACCCGCAGATGCCGAGGAAGTGCACGTGCCGGCTCTGGTCGGTCATCGGTTGGAAGCCACCTCCGCGAGCAGGTCGGCGACCCGCTGGGCGGCGTCGGGGCGGCCGGCGGCGCCGCTCGCCCGCGCCATCTCGCGCCACCGCTCGGGGTCGCCCGCGATCGACTCGACCTCGGCGCGCAGCCGCTCGCCGGTGCACTCCTCGTCGCTGAGCATGCGCGCCGCGCCGCAGCGCACGTAGGGCAGGGCGTTGTCCACCTGGTGGGCGCGCGCGTGGGGATAGGGGACGAGCAGCATCGGGCGGCCGAGCACGCTCACCTCGGCGAGCGAGGAGCCGCCGGCGCGCATCGCCACCAGGTCGGCGTCGCGGATGCGCTCGGCGATGTCGTCGAAGAAGGGCGCCACCGTGTAGCGCTGCCGCAGCGGCTCGGAGAGCGAGGCGGCGAGCTGCGCTCCCCACTCGGCGTCGCGGGCGCCGCACTGGTGGGTGATCCGCAGCCGCGGATGGGCCTCGAGCAGCGCCACCAGGCACTCGCCGAGCGCCCGGTTGATGCGCTGCGCACCCTGCGACCCGCCCATCACCAGGAGGTGCTCGCAGGCCTCGCGCAGCGGCGTCGAGGCGGCGGCGCGCACCTCCTCGCGCACCGGGTTGCCGGTGTGCACCACCCGGGTGCGGGGCAGCCGCTCCGCGGTCTCGGCGAAGGAGGCGGCGACCGCGCGGGCGCTGCCCGCGAGCAGGCGCACGGCCCGGCCGGGCACCGCGTTCTGCTCCATCAGCACCACCGGGATGCGCAGGCTTCGCGCCGCCAGCACCACCGGCACGCAGACGTAGCCGGCGGCGCCGACCACCACGTCGGCGGCGAAGTCGCGGAGCATGCGGCGCGCCGCCATCACCGCGGGCAGCAGCCGGGCCAGCGCCAGCGCGGCACTGAGCGGGCGCGAGCTGTCGACCCCGCGCACCGCCAGGGTGAACAGCGGCAGCCCGGCGGCGGCCACCATCCGCTCCTCGAGGCCGCCGCGCCGGCCGGCGAGCATCACCTCACCGGCGGGATCGGAGCGTCGCAGCGTCTGGGCGACGGCCAGCGCCGGGGTGAGATGCCCTCCCGTCCCCCCGCCAGCGATCAACGTGCGCACGGCGCGATTCCCCCTGTGCCCGGCCCTGGGCCGAGATGTTGCAGAGCACGCCGCAGGCCACCAGGGTCATGAGCAACGAGGTGCCGCCGCTGCTGATGAAGGGCAGCGGGATCCCCGTCGTGGGAAGGACGTTGGTGACCGCGGCGATGTTGATGAATGCCTGGATGCAGATCCACGCGACGATACCGCCGCCGACCAGGGCTCCGAAGGCGTCGGGGGCGCGCATCGAGGCGCGCACCCCCCGCCAGCCCAGCAGGAAGAAGGCGGCGACGACCGA
>JAXDLS010000310.1:0-6433 GCA_034666485.1 Chloroflexota bacterium | reverse complement strand
GGTCTCGCTAAGAGAAGGCGTAAGGCTAGCCTAAGTGGCAGCGGAGTTCAAGCGGCTCGGAGGTGCCCCCGGCGCTTGACGGGCCGCCGTCCACCAGCGTACTTTACGGTTGGCTAAACAGCCACTTAGGAGAGACTAAATGAGTGTCCTCGCGGTGGCGGATCTCGACGCGGCTCGGCCGGTGACGGGTGGCCGGCGCGACCGTCCCGGGGACGACGTCCGTCCCCCCGAGACCCGGGGACCCGACGGCGAGGCCCTGCAGGCGAGCTGCCTGCTGCCCTGCATGCTCCTCATCCTGAGCGAGCGTCCCGGCGACGCCCGGGCGGTGGCAGCCGGGCTCGAGGGGTTCGGCTTTCGCTGCGACATCCGCGGCGCCGGCCGCCGCCTGCGCTCGCTGGAGCGATGCGCGCTGGTCCGGCGCTGTGCCCCGCGCCCGGGGGTCGAGGACCGTCGCTTCCGGCTGACCCGCCGGGGTCGCGCCCGCCTCGACACCTCCGCCGAGGCGATCGCCGCCATCAGCCGGCGGCTCGAGGCCTTCTTCGAACGCTGCGACGGCCGCCAGCCGGCGAGGTCGATGCGGTAACCGCGTCCGCGCAGCTCGGTCCCCGGGAGTCCGACCTGCTCGCCTGCTGGGCCACGGGCCCCCAGGCGCCTCGTGGGAGCGCCTCAGTCGGTCGCCGGCGGAGCCACGGTGGCGGCGGTGCCGTGGCACTCCGCGCAGACGCCCTCGACGGTCAGCACGCTGGCGCCGACGTGATACCCGTGCCGATCGAGCAGCCGCCGGGCGAGCGGCGCCACGTCCTCCGCGGAGATCTCCACCATCCGCTTGCATCGGACGCACACCAGGTGATGATGGGCGTCGTCGCTCTCGAGCTCGAACTGGGCGGTGTCACCGCCGAGCCGGGTCTGGCGCACCAGGCCGATGCCGGTGAGGGTCTCCAGCACCCGGTAGACGGTGGAGCGGTTGAGCGTCGCGTACTGCTCGCTGACCGCCCGCCACACCTCGTCGGCGGTCATGTGCCGGCCGCCCGCCTCGCGCAGCGTCTGCAGGATGAGCTGGCGCTGCGGGGTCCACCGGAGGCCGGCCGCGCGGACCGCCGAGGCGTGGTCCGGGGTGCCCGGCGCGGGCACCCGCTGAGCTGCTGCCATGTCATCACCCATCATGCACCTCGCCGGGGCGGTTCAGGGGAGGCTCGGCGGCCCGATGGTCGCGGCCTCCGGAGGGAGGCGCTCGACGTAGCCGGGATGCACCTCCGCCCAGTGCCGCCCCGCGTCCCAGGGCGGCGGCTCGCCGGCGAGGTGGTGCTCGAGGCCCCTCCATGCCGTTCACTCCTCCTTCCATGGCGTCGAGGTGGCGGGCGCGAGCGCGGTCAGACCCCGGCGGCGGTCTCCTGGAGCAGGGGGGCCAGCTGGGTCTCCCAGAAGCGCAGGAAGCCCTCCTGCTCGGGCCCGGCCTGCACCACGGCGATGTCGGTGAAGCCGGCGTCCGCGAAGGCCCGGATCGCCTCGGCGTGAACCTGCGGGTCGGGGCCGCAGGGCACCAGCTCGGTGATGTCCTCCTCGTTCACCACGCGGGTCGCGGCCTCGAAGTTCACCGGGTTGGGCAGCTCGGCCATCACCTTCCACCCGGGGACGGCGAAGCGCCACGTGTCCCGGGCGGTGCGCACCGCCGCCTGCCGGTCGGCCGCCCAGCAGACCGCGATCTGGCCGTAGGTGCGCCTGCCCTCGCCGCCCGCGCGCCGGAAGCCCTCGACCAGGTCGCGGCGGGGCTCGGTGGCGATGAGGGCGTCGCCGAGCTCTCCGGCGAGGCGGGCGGCGCAGGGGCCGCCTGCGGCGACGGCGATGGGCGGCGGCGTGGGCGGAAGCGTGTACACGCGGGCGTCCTCGACGCTGAGGTGCCGGCCGCGATAGGCGTGGAAGCCGCCCGTCCAGAGCCGCCGGATGATCTCGATCGCCTCGGCGAGCATCTCCTGGCGGACGTCGACGGGCGGCCAGCCGCGTGCGACGACATGCTCGTTGAGCCGCTCGCCGGCGCCGATGCCGAGGGTGAACCGCCCTCCGCTCATCAGCTGCACGGTCGCCGCGGCCTGCGCCACCACGGCGGGGTGATAGCGCATCGTCGGGCAGGTCACGCCGGTGATCAGCTCGATGCGCTCCGTCCTCTCCGCGAGCGCACCGAGCACCGTCCAGGTGAACGGCGACTGGCCCTGGCTCTCCAGCCACGGGTGGAAGTGGTCGGAGATCATCGCGAAGTCGAAGCCGATGGTCTCGGCGCGGCGGCAGTTGTCGACCAGCTGCTGCGGTGTCGACTGCTCGCAGATCATCGAGTATCCGAAGCGCGGCATCGCACGGCCTCCGTGAGGGCTCACACCGGTCTGCGGACCAGTCTGACAGCCGGTACCGCGCCGTTCAGCGCTTGAACACCCCGTCGAGCACCAGGATGCTGGCCTCGAACAGGGCGATGAGCGGGATCAGCAGCGCCGCCGGGGTGAAGGGGTCGGCACCCGGGGTGACCACCAGCGACACGAAGACGATCCCCACCCAGATGGCCTTGCGCTGCCGGCGCAGCCGGGCCGACGACACGATGCCGAGCAGGCCGAGCAGCACCACCGCGATGGGCAGCTCGAAGGTCACCCCGAAGATGACGATCAGCAGCGTGAAGAAGGAGAGGTACGCGTTGAGGTCGGGGAGGAACTCGGCGTTGCCGCCGAGGAAGTTCGCGAGGAAGCTGAGCCCCACCGGCATCACCAGGTACGCGAAGGTGCCGCCGATGGCGAAGAGCAGGAGTGCGGATGCGAGGAACGGGCCCGCGAAGCGCCGCTCCGAGCGCTTCAGCCCCGGGGCGATGAAGCCCCAGAGCTGCCAGAGGATCACCGGCAGGGCGCCGATGATCCCGCAGATCGACGCCACCTTCAGCGGGATGCTGATGCCCTCGGTGGGGCTGGTGACGATCGGCGCGCCGACGATGTGGTGCCCGTGCGCGAGCACGCTGATCAGCGGTCGCTCGAGCAGCCCGATGATCGCGCCGTTGAACACGAAGGCCAGCAGCGTGCAGACGATCCACGCGATCCCGCTGACGATGAGGACGCGCCGGAGCTCCTCGAGGTGCTCCATCACCGTCATGCGGCGGTCGGAGGGGAGAACGTTCTGCACGGCTGCCGGCCTCCGGTCTCAGGCCGCGGGGCGGCTGTCGCGGGACGCGGCGACGGGATCCGCGGCGCTCGCCGGCACCACGACGGGCGCGGGCGCGGGGGCGGGATCTGGATTCATGACGCTGCTGCGCAGGTCGCTGGTGTGATGCTTGAACTCCCGGATGGCCTTGCCCATCCCGGAGCCGAGCTCGGGCAGCTTGCCCGGACCGAAGATGATCACGGCGACCACCAGCAGGATGATCATCAGGGGAAGGTGACCGGTGCCGAAGGGCATGGCGAGGACCTCGTGGGAGTGGATGCGACGGGTTCTGTCTGGAAGTACTGCGCCGGGCGCCGGTTGGATCAGATCCCGGGCGGCAGCGGCACCCGGAGGACCTCCGGGCCGGTGGGAGCCGGGCTGCCACCGGCGGGCTCGGCGGTGACGGCGATCGCGGCACAGCCGTGGAGGGTGCCGGCGATCAGCGCCGACCAGCCGCCGCCGTCGGGGCCCTGGGCGAGGAACGCGGCGGGCATCGGCGCGCCGCCGGTGTGGATCAGCCAGACCTCGTAGGTCTGCGCCGAGGGGCCCCCGAGCACCGCCGGGAGGGTCAGGCCGGTGGCGGTGAGCACCGCCTGGTAGCGGTCGGGGTCGTAGTCGAGGGCGCAGCGGGTGGCGGGCACGCCGGCCGACCCGCAGGTGGGCACCCGCACCGCGACCGCAGCGGCCGGGCGCGGACCGGCGAGCGACCAGGCCGCGAGCAGGCTGGCCGCCGCGGCCACGAGCCCGCCGGCGGCGGTGAACCGCCGGCCCGAGGGCACCCGGCTCCACCGCCTCCGGTGCCACCGGGACGAGCGCTGTGGCACCGCCGCGGACGGGCGGCCTCGGGCCTCGGCCTCGACCCGGGCCATCAGGCTGCGGCGCAGGCTCGGAGGCGGCGTGACCGGGGTCACCGTGCCGGCGATCATCGTCCCGACCTGCAGCAGCACGCCGCCGAGCTCGCGGCAGTCCCGGCACCCCTCGAGATGCTGGCGCAGACCGTCCTCCTCGGCGGGGTCGAGGCCGCCCACGGCGTGGGCGGCGAGCAGCAGCTCGGACTCGTCGCAGGTCATGCGGGCTGCTCCGCGCACCACCCGCCCAGGACGCTGCGCAGGGTGTGCAGGGCCAGGCGGGTGCGTCCCTTCACGGTGCCGAGGGGCACGCGCATCCGGGCGCTGATCTCCGACTGGCTGCAGCCCCCGAAGTAGGCGAGCTCGATGGTGGTGCGCTGCTCGGCGGGCAGGCGCTCGAGCGCACCGCGGATGTGCTCGCGATCGAGCTCGGCGATCACCTCGGTCCAGGTGTCGCTGGTGGAGGAGCCGGCGGTGACATGCTCGAGCGGCAGCTCGTCCCTCGAGCGGCCGGCGCGACCGCGGGTGCGGTCGATCGAGCGATTGCGCACCACCGTGCAGAGCCAGGAGCGCACCTCGCCTCGGTCGGGACGGAAGGTCGCGGCCCCCCGCCAGATGGAGAGGAATGCCTCCTGGACCACGTCCTCCGCCGCGGACGGGTCGCGGAGCACGCGCAGCGCGACCGCGTAGGCCAGCGATCCGTATCGGTCGTAGAGCAGCTCCACCCCCTCGGGCGATCCCCGGGCGATCAGCTCGACGGCCTGCTCGTCGGTGGTCATGGCCGGGTCCGTGGGTGTCTCACGGTGCCCCATACGCCGCGAACGATCCGGCGGATCACTGCGGGGACGGTGATCCGCCGGCGTGGCGGGGTGGGACCGCCGCCCGCCGCGGGCGGTCCGTCAGGAGTTGCGCAGCGCCGCCAGCGGGCGGACCCAGGCGCCGCTGCGTGCTGCGAGCCACGCGGTGACCGCGGTCACCAGCACCGAGGCGCCCACCAGCGCCGCGCTGATGCCGATGCTGACGGCGATCGGGGTCTGCAGCACCTGGCGGGAGAGGATGGCGAGCGCCGCGGCGATCGACACCACCCCGGCCGCGCTCGCGAGGAACCCGGCCAGGACGTGCTCGAGGACGACCACGGAGAGCACGTGCCCGGGGCCGAAGCCGACCGACTTCAGCAGGGCGACCTCTCGAGCCCGCTCGATCAGCGCCAGGGTCACGCTGTTGGCGACGACGGCGATGCCGGCGAGCACCACCATCGCGGTGACCACGCCGAGCACGAGCAGCAGGTTGTCGAGCACCGTCCTCACGACGACGGTGAGGTCGTTGACGTTGGCGACGAGGGCGCTCGGGACGGCGCGCTGGAGCGCGATGCTGCCGGCGTCGAGCTGCGCCGGGGCGATGGTCATGCTCAGCACCGTCTCGCCGCCGCCACCGGAGAGGCGCCGGGCGGCGCTCTCGTCGCCCAGCACGCGGGGCGAGTAGCGCGAGGTCAGCAGGCTGCGCAGCCCGGCGCGCCGGTACATGCCGGCGACGGCCACGGTCACCCGGTTCCCCGTGGTCGCGTCGGCGAGGGTGACCGTCGAGCCCGGGTGGAGCGACGCGGGCGGACCGCCGAGGGACTGGTCGACGAGGACGTTCGCCGTGCCGGCGTCGCCGGGTCCGAGCGGCCGGCCGTCGGTCACCCGGATCGAGGGGGGCAGCTCTCCGGAGCCGAGGCGGAACCCGGTGAGACCGTTGAGGGCACGGAGGCGGCCCTGGCCGCGGTCGCCGGTGGCGACCGGCGCCGGCGCCGCGGCCACCGGCGTCCCGTCGATGGCGACGGCGCGACCGGCGGCGATGACCGTCGCCTGCGAGCTCTCGACGCCGGGCAGGCGGGCCGCGCTCCGGAGCAGGGCGTCGCGGGACGGTTCGGTGGCGACGGCCACGAGGTTCGTCGAACCGCTGGAGGCGATCGCATCGGTGATCTGGCCGTGCAGCGCCGAGGCCATGGTCATCGTGAGCCCCGCCGAGAGCGCGCCGGCGAAGAGGGCGACGATCGTGACCGCGCTCCGGGCCCGCCGGCGGTCGAGGCTGCGTCCCGCCATCAGCAGCCACAGCCGCCAGCGCCGCGGGCCGAGCGCCACAGTCGCCCAGACGGCGAGTGCGAGGAGGCCGAGCGGCACCAGGGCGGGCACCTCCCGCCCGACCGCGGCGACGGCCACGACCGCCACCGCGGTGAGCAGGAGCGCGGTGGAGGTGCGCGCCGGCCGTCGCACCCGGGCGAGCGCGCCGACCGCCGCGGCGAACACGAGGGTCAGGATCCCGCAGACCGCGACCCCACCGGTGACCAGCAGCACCGAGGCCTGCAGGTCGCCGGTGACCGAGGTGGCGAGCAGCGTGAAGAGGGCGACGACGACGAGCAGCAGGCCGAGATG
>JAXDLS010000309.1:0-6175 GCA_034666485.1 Chloroflexota bacterium | reverse complement strand
TCGGCGAGGGCTGGGTGCTGGGCGCCGGCGGCGACCCCGAGCCGGCGGCGCCGGCGCGCGCCGCGGCGGGGCTGCGGCCGGTGACGGTGGGGAGCACGGAGGGGCTGGCGCTGATCAACGGCACCGACGCCATGGCCGCCGCCCTGGCGCTCGCGGTCGCCGACCTCGAGGAGCTGCTCACCGCCGCCGACTGCGCCTGCGCGATGAGCCTCGAGGCGCTGCTCGGCACCGAGCGCGCCTACGACGAGGAGGTGGTGGCGCTGCGCCCCGCCCCCGGCCAGCAGGCGGCGGCGGCCAACCTGCGCCGCCTCCTCGCCGGCAGCCCGATGGTGGCCTCGCACCGTGCCTCCCACCACGCCGTGCAGGACGCCTACTCGCTGCGCTGCGCCCCCCAGGTGCACGGCGCCGCCCGCGACCTCTGCGCCGCCGCCCGCACCACCGTCGAGCGCGAGCTCGCCGCCGTGGTCGACAACCCGCTGGTGCTGGTCGAGCGCGGCGAGGTGATGACCTCGGGCAACTTCCACGGCCAGGGGCTCGCCTACGCGGCCGACATGCTCGCCTGGCTCTGCGCCGACCTCGCCAGCGTGAGCGAGCGCCGGGTCGACCGGCTCCTCGATCCCGCCCGCTCCCGGGGGCTGCCCGCCTTCCTCAGCCCCGACCCGGGGGTGAACAGCGGGCTGATGATCGCCCAGTACACCGCCGCCGGCTGCGTCACCGCGCTCCGCGCCGCCGCCGCCCCGGTGGCCACCCAGAGCCTGCCGGTGAGCGCCGGCCAGGAGGACCACGTCTCCATGGGGTGGACGGCGGCGCTGCGCACCCGCCGCAGCGTCGCCGGACTGCGCCGGGTGCTCGCCGTCGAGCTGGTCGCCGCCGCCCAGGCGCTGGAGCTGCGGCGTCCCGGGCGGCCGGGGCCGGCGACGGGCGCGCTGCTCGCCGCGCTGCGCCAGCGCGTTCCCCGCCTGGAGGCCGATCGACCGCTCGCCGGCGATCTCGCCGCGGCCGAGGCGTGGCTGGCCGGGGGGACGTGGCGGGCACCGGTGGAGAGCGCCTGCGGAGGGCCGCTGCGGTGAGCCCGGCGGGGCCGCGCCCGGTCCGCGCCCCCCGCGGCACGGCACTGAGCTGCCGCTCCTGGCAGACGGAGGCGGCGCTGCGCTGCCTGATGAACAACCTCGACCCCGAGGTCGCCGAGGACCCCGACCGGCTCGTCGTCTACGGCGGCACCGGCCGGGCGGCGCGCTCCTGGGACTGCTTCGACGCCATCGTCGGCTGCCTCCGCGACCTCCGCGAGGACGAGACCCTGCTGGTGCAGTCGGGCAAGCCGGTGGGCGTGGCCCGCACCCACGAGATGGCGCCCCGGGTGCTCATCGCCAACTCCCTGCTGGTGCCCGCCTGGGCCACCTGGGAGGAGTTCTGGCGGCTTGAGGCGGCGGGCCTGACCATGTACGGCCAGATGACCGCGGGGTCGTGGATCTACATCGGCACCCAGGGGATCCTCCAGGGCACCCACGAGACCTTCGCCGCGGTGGCGGAGCAGCGTTTCGGCGGCAGCCTGCGCGGCCGGCTGGTGCTCACCGCGGGGCTGGGAGGGATGGGCGGTGCCCAGCCGCTGGCGGTGACCATGAACGACGGCGTCGCCCTCTGCCTCGACGTCGACCCGGTGCGGGTGGAGCGGCGGCGGGCCGGCGGCTACCTCGACGAGGTGGCGGAGTCGCTCGACGACGCGGTGCGCCGCTGCGACGCCGCCCGCGAGGAGGGGCGGCCTCTGAGCGTCGGGGTCGCCGCCAACGCCGCCGAGGCGCTGCCGGCGCTGCTCGACGCCGGGCTGGCGGCCGACGTGGTCACCGACCAGACCAGCGCCCATGATCCGCTCGGCGGCTACATCCCCACCGGCCTGGGCGTCGAGGAGGCCGCCGCGCTGCGCGCCGCCGATCCCGCCGGCTACGTCGAGCGCGCCCGGGAGTCGATGGCGCGGCACTGCGCCGCCATGGTCGCCTACCAGCGCCGCGGCGCCGAGGTCTTCGACTACGGCAACTCGCTGCGCGACGAGGCCCGGCGGGGCGGGTTCGCGGACGCATTCGCCTACCCGGGCTTCGTCCCCGCCTACATCCGGCCGCTCTTCTGCCGGGGACGCGGCCCCTTCCGGTGGGTGGCGCTGAGCGGCGATCCCGCCGACATCGCCGCCACCGACCGCGCCGTGGCCGAGCTGTTCCCCGATGACGAGCGCCTGCAGCGCTGGCTGCGGCTGGCCCGGGAGCGGGTGCCCCTCCAGGGACTGCCGGCGCGGATCTGCTGGCTGGGCGCGGGCGAGCGCCACCTCGCCGGGCTGCGCTTCAACGAGCTGGTGGCCCGCGGGGAGGTCTCCGCGCCGATCGTCATCGGCCGCGACCACCTCGACGGCGGCAGCGTCGCCTCGCCCTTCCGCGAGACCGAGGCGATGCGCGACGGCAGCGATGCGATCGCCGACTGGCCGGTGCTCAACGCCCTGCTCGCCACCTCCTCGGGAGCGACCTGGGTGGCGGTGCACCACGGCGGCGGGGTGGGCATGGGACGCTCGATCCACGCCGGCGCCCAGGTGGTCGCCGACGGCACCGCGCTGGGGGCGCGCCGCTGCGAGCTGGTGCTGACCAACGACCCCGGCACCGCGGTGATGCGCCACGTCGACGCCGGCTACCCGGAGGCGCGGGCCGCGGCGGAGGCGCACGGGGTGCGCATCCCGGTGGTGGGGGCCGGGGGGTGAGCGCCCGGGAGTGGCTGGAGCGCGGTGGCCAGGGCGCGAGCCCGGCGCTCGCGGTGCTCGGCGCCCCGGTGGCGCGGGCGTCGATCAGCCCGTCGCAGGCGCAGCTCACCCCCGCCGCCTTCCGCCGCGCGCTGACCCGGTTCAGCACCTTCGACGGCGACCACGGCATCGACCTCGCCCAGCTCGCGGTGCTCGACCTCGGCGACATCGAGGGTGACGCGGACGACACCGGCGCCGCCGCCGCGCATGCCCGCCTGGAGGCGGCGGTGGCCGTGGCCCGCGACCGCGCCCCGGTGGTCGCGGTCATCGGTGGCGACAACTCGCTGACCCGCCCCGCGCTCTGCGGCCTCGCCGGAGGCGCCCTCGAAGAGGGCTGGGGACTCCTCACCCTCGACGCACACCACGACGTGCGCGCCCCGGTGGACGGCCCCCGCAACGGCACCCCGGTGCGCGACCTGATCGAGCTCGGCCTCCCCGGCAGGCGGGTCGCCCAGGTCGGCCTCCACGGCTTCGCCAACACCGCCGAGCACCACCGCTGGGCGGTCGAGCGCGGGGTGCACATGCGCCGCGCCGCCGAGGTGCGCTCGGTGGGCATGCCCCGGCTGCTCGACGACGTGCTCGCGGTGCTCGAGCGCCACGGGGCGCGACGCGTTTACGTGGACATCGACATGGACGTGCTCGACCGCGCCTTCGCCCCCGCCTGCCCGGCGAGCATGCCCGGGGGCCTGGCTCCCCACCACCTCCAGGAGGCCGCCCACCTGCTGGGCGCCGACCACCGGGTGGTCGCCGTCGACCTCACCGAGGTGGACGCGGCCGCCGACCTCGCCGGCGTCACGGTGCGCTGCATGGCCTCGGTGTTCCTCGCCTTCTGCAGCGGCCTGGTGAAGCGGCGGCGCCTCCTCTCCGCCGCGGTCTAGCCGTGGACGCCGCCGCCACCCTGCTGGTGCGCAACATCGGCGCGCTGGTCACCTGCGACCCCGACCGCGGCGAGGCGCCCGGAGTGGTCGAGGGCGCGGCGATCGCGGCCGCGGGACCGCTGATCTGCGCGGTCGGGCCCGAGCCGGAGGTGGCCGCGGTGGCGCTCGCCCCCGGCGCGGTGGTGCTCGATGCGGGAGGCGGCGCGGTGGTGCCCGGCTTCGTCGACGCCCACACCCACCTGGTGTGGCTCGGGGAGCGCAGCGGCGAGTACGCCGACCGCGCCGCGGGGCGGGGCTACGAGGAGATCGCGGCGGCGGGCGGGGGGATCCGCGCCACCGTCGCCGCCACCCGGGCGGGCAGCCTCGAGGAGCTGGTGGCGGCGGCCCGTCCGCGGGCCCGGCGGATGCTCTGCTCGGGTACCACCACCGTCGAGGTGAAGAGCGGCTACGGGCTCGAGGAGGAGGCCGAGCTGCGCCAGCTGCGCGCCGCGCTCGTGCTCGGCGAGGACCCCGCGCTGCCCGAGGTGGTGACCACCTACCTGCCCCTCCATGCGCTTCCCGAGGCCGACCGTGAGGGCTTCGTCGACGGGGTGTGCACCCACGGGGTCGAGCGCGCCGCCCCCCTGGCACGCTTCGTGGACGCCTTCTGCGAGCGCGGCGCCTACACCGCGGAGGAGTGCATCCGGCTGCTCGAGGCCGGGCGGCGGGTGGGGATGCGGGGCAAGCTCCATGCCGACCAGCGCAGCCGCGGCAACGGCGCCCGGATCGCCGCCTTCCTCGGAGCGGTGAGCGCCGACCACCTCGAGCACGCCACCGACGTGGACCTGTCCATCCTCGCCCGTGCCGGGGTCGTCGGTGTGATCCTCCCCGGGGCCTCGCTGGTGCTCGGCGGCCCACCCCCGCCGGGGCGGCGGCTGCTGGAGGCGGGCGCCCGGGTCGCGGTGGCCACCGACTGCAACCCGGGCACCTGCTACAGCGAGTCGATGCCGCTGATGATCTCCCTGGCGGTGGCGCTCGGCGGCCTCACCCCGGCCCGGGCGCTGGTCGCCGCCACCGCGGGAGGGGCCGCGGCCCTCGGTCTCACCGACCGGGGGATGCTCCGCGCGGGGATGCGCTGCGACCTCGCGGTCCTCGACACGCCGCACTGGCTCGACCTCGGCTACCACCTCGGCGCCGACCCGGTGCGCACGGTGGTCCGCGGGGGCAGGGTGGCGTCCGGCGGCTGACCTCTCGGGACCAACGCACCGGCGCGGTACGCTGGCCGCCACATGGCCGCTCCGCTCCTCCCCCTGCCCGCGCTGGTGGGCGCCGACCTCGAGGTTCCCCTGGCCACCGGCGGGCGCCGCCGCTACGTCAACCTCGACGCCGCCGCCAGCACCCCCGCGATGCGGGCGGTGCTCGAGGCGGTCGAGCGCGCCCTGCCCTGGTACTCGAGCGTCCACCGCGGCGCCGGCTTCACCTCGCAGGTCTCGACCCGGCTCTACGAGGCCGCGCGCCAGACCGTCGCCGGCTTCGTCGGCGCCCGCCCCACCGATTCGGTCATCTTCGTCCGCAACACGACGGACGCGATCAACCACCTGGCCCACTGCCTGCGCATCCCCGAGGGCCAGGTGGTGCTCACCACCGCGGTCGAGCACCACGCCAACCTCCTGCCCTGGCGGCGGGTGGCGCCGGTGGTCACGCTGCCGCCGCCGCCCTCCCCGGAGGCGCTGCTCGAGGCGGTCGCCGCGGCGCTGCGCGACCCGGCGCACCCGGTGGCGGTGCTCGCCGTCACCGGGGCCAGCAACGTCACCGGCGAGATCCTCCCGGTGGCCGAGCTGGGCCGCCTCGCCCACGAGCACGGCGCACTCCTCGCCGTCGACGCCGCCCAGCTGGCCCCGCACCGGCACATCGACATGGCGGCGGCGGGCGTCGACTGCCTCAGCCTCAGCGGCCACAAGATGTACGCGCCCTTCGGCGCCGGCGCGCTGGTGGCCCCGACCGCCCTGCTCGAGGGCAGTGAGCCGCTGCTCGCCGGCGGCGGCGCCGTCGACTTCGTGACCCTCGAGGACGTGCTCTGGACCGCGCTCCCCGACCGGCTCGAGGCCGGCTCGCCGAACGTCATCGGCGCGGTGGCCCTGGCGGCGGCCGCCGCCACCCTCCAGGAGGTGGGCATGGAGCGCGTCGCCGAGCACGAGCGCGCCCTGCTGGCCCGCGCCCGCGAGCGTCTCGCCGAGCTGCCCGGACTGGTGCACCACCGCCTCTGGGAGGACGGCCCCGGGGTCGACCGGGTCGGCGTGGTCACGCTCACCGTGCCCGGGATCCACCACGCGCTGGTGGCTGCGGCGCTGAGCGCCGAGCACGCCATCGGGGTGCGTCACGGCTGCTTCTGCGCCCACCCGTACATCACCCACCTGCTGGGCATCTCCGACGAGCAGGCCGACGGCATCCGCGACGCGCTCCGCCGGGGCGAGCGGGCCACCATCCCCGGAGCGGTGCGCGCCTCCTTCAGCATCGCCACCACCGAGGCCGACGTCGACCT
>JAXDLS010000308.1:0-9965 GCA_034666485.1 Chloroflexota bacterium | reverse complement strand
CCTTCTCGCTGACCTGGTGGAGCTTCACCTTCCCCCTGGGCACGGTCGTCACCGGCACCAGCGATCTGTCGGCGCGGATCCATGCCGACCTGTTCACCGTCGCCTCGGTCCTGCTCTACGTCCTGCTCGTGGCCGCGTGGATCACCGTCGCGACGCGCACTGCGCATGGCAGCTACCGCGGGTACCTGTTCCGGGCCGCCCCCGCACCCTAGCGTGGCTGGGGACCGCTGCCGACGGTGGTGACCGGCTCCACAATCGTCTGTGCCTCGAGGAGCCCATGCCGTAGGATTCAGCCCAGCCATGCTGGGGACGCCGCCGGGCCGTCGGAGACTGTGCGACCGCCGCAGGGAGTGCGCCGCTCTCGACCGGCTGATCGCGACCGTCCACGAAGGGCGGAGCGGCGTGCTGGTGCTCCGCGGCGAGGCGGGAATCGGCAAGACCGCCCTCCTCGACTACGGCGTCCAGGCGGCGGGCGGCTGTCGCATCGCCCGCGTCGTGTGCGCGGAGTCGGAGATGGAGCTGTCGTTCGCCGGTGTGCATCAGCTCTGTGCGCAGATGCTCCACCGGCTCGATCGTCTGCCGGGGCCCCAGCGCGACGCGCTGGCCTCCGCCTTCGGGCTGACCGTGGGCGCCGCACCGGATCGCTTCCTCGTCGGCCTCGCCGTGCTCAGCCTCCTGGCCGACGTCTCCGAGGAGCGGCCGCTCCTGTGCGTGGTCGAGGACGCCCAGTGGCTCGACCAGGAGTCGGCCCAGGTCCTGGCCATCGCGGCTCGCCGGCTGTACGCGGAGTCCGTCGCCATGCTCCTGGCGATCCGTGAGCCCTGCGCGGCGCCCGCGTTCGAGGGTCTCCCCGAGCTGCGTGTGGAGGGGCTCCCCGAACGATACGCCCGCGAGCTGCTCGACTCGGTCATCCCGGGCGGGCTCGACGCGCGTGTGCGCGACCGGATCGTCGCCGAGACGCAGGGGAACCCGCTCGCCCTGCTGGAGCTGCCTCGCGGGCTGGAGCCCGCGGAGCTTGCCGTCGGCCTGGGGCTGCCAGGCATGCCGGCGGTCCCCCACCGCATCGAGGAGAGCTTCGCACGGCGGGTCGAGCAGCTGCCGGCCGCGACCCGGCTGCTGCTGCTCGCGGCGGCGGTCGAGGCCACCGGCGAGGCGCAGCTGCTGTGGCGAGCGGCGGCGCAGCTCGGCGTGGGCCTCGACGCGGCGGCTCCGGCTCAGGCCGACGGACTCCTCGAGCTCGGCGCCCGCGTCGCCTTTCGCCATCCCCTGGTGCGCTCCGCCGTCTATGGGGCGGCGTCGCCGGATCAGCGCCGCACCGTCCACGGGGCGCTCGCCGACGCCATCGACCCCGGTGTCGACGCCGAGCGCCGGGCATGGCACCGCGCCCACGCCGCGCCCGGCCCGGACGAGGGGGTGGCGGACGAGCTCGAGCGCGCGGCGCACCGTGCGCAGGGGCGAGGAAGCCTCGCGGCCGCGGCGACCCTCCTCGAGCGGGCCGTCGCCCTCACCCCCGACCCCGCCCGCCGGGCCGAGCGCGTGCTCACCTCCGCCCATGCCCACCTCGAGGCGGGATCGGCGGCGTCGGCGTCGGGGCTGCTCGACGCGGTGGACCTGGGACTCCTCGACGAGCTGGGACGGGCTCGGCACGAAAGGATGCGTGCACGAATCGCCTTCGTCACCGGACGTGGCCGAGATGCCCCGCCCCTGCTCCTCAGTGCGGCGCGCAGGCTCGAGCCGCTCGACGTCCGGCTGGCGCGCGAGACGTATCTCGAGGCGCTGGACGCGGCGATGTTCGCCGGGTCGCTCGCGAGCGGGTGCGGGGTGCTCGAGGTGGCGGAGGCGGCTCGTGCCGCGCCGCCGGCGCCGGAACCGCCGCAGGCGAGCGACCTGCTGCTCGACGGCCTCGCCGCGCTCCACACCGAGGGGTATGCGGCGGGCGTGCCCACGCTGAAGCGGGCGCTCCGCGCGTTCCTCGACGGCAGCGACCTCCGCTGGCTCCACCCCGCGGCACGCACGGCATGGGAGCTGTGCGACGAGGAGCCCTGGTTCACCCTCGCGACGCGCGCCGTGGAGCTGGCCCGCGGCACCGGCGCGCTGACCGCCCTCCCGCTCGCTCTCACCCAGCTGGCCGGGGCGACCGCGCTGACCGGCGACCTCGCCGCGACGGCGGCGATGATCGAGGAGGCGACGTCGATCACGACCGCGACCGGGAGCCCGCCCCTCCGCCACGCCGAGGTGTTCCTCGCCGCCTGGCGCGGCCACGAGGTGGAACACTCCGCGCTCGTCGAGGAGATGGTCGAGGACGCCGAGGCTCGGGGCGAGGGCCTGGCGATCGCCATCATCGAGTACTCGACCGCGATCCTCCACAACGGCCTGGGGAAGCATGGCGCCGCGCTCGCCGCCGCGCAACGCGCGTGTGTGGGTGGCCAGACCCTGCACTGGGCACTTCCCGAGCTGGTCGAGGCGGCGGCGCGAACCGGCCGGCCCGAGCTCGCGCGTCCCGCCCTGCAGCAGCTGTCCGAGCTCGCTCGGTGCAGCGGGACCGAGCTGGCACTGGGAATGCGCGCCTGCTCCCTCGCACTGGTGGCGGAGGGGGCGGACGCCGGCGACCTCTTCCGTGAGGCGCTCGACCGGCTGGGCCGCACCCGCGCCACGCCCCACCTCGCCCGTGCCCATCTCCTCCACGGCGAGTGGCTGCGAGGCGAGGGCCGGCGGCTCGATGCCCGCGAGCAGCTGCGCACGGCGCACGAGATGCTCGTGTCGATGGGCGTGACGGCCTTCGCGGACCGTGCCGCGCGCGAGCTGATCGCCGCCGGTGAGCGTGCCCCCAGGGCGAGGGTCGAGACCCACAGCCGCCTCACGGCGCAGGAGGCGCAGATCGCCCGCCTCGCGACGGAGGGCCTCTCCAACCAGGAGATCGGCGCCCGCCTCTTCCTCAGCCCGCGAACCGTCGAGTACCACCTCCACAAGGTCTTCACCAAGCTCGGCATCGGCTCGCGCACCGAGCTCGGGAACAGCCTCCCCGCCGTCGGGGCGAACGGAGCGCCGGGGGAGCGGGGGAGGCCCTGACCGCTCGGTCGGTCCCGCCGGGGGGCCGGTGCTGGATGAATCCGGTCGCCGAGTGCCGGTCCATGTCGATCCGGCCGGTCTCCGTTCGTATAGAGGGTGAGACGCCGGCACGGTGCCGGCGGTACGGTCGAGGAGGATCTCTGATGAAGCAGTACCTGCTCAGCGTGCACATGGTCGAGGGTGCCCCTGTGCCATCCACGGAGACGATGGAGAAGGTGTATCGGGACGTGGACGCCCTGAACTCCGAGCTGCAGGCGACGGGGACATGGGTGTTCGGTGGGGGACTGCACCCCGCCCACACGGCCACCGTGGTCCGGGTCCAGGACGGCGAGGTGCTCACGACCGACGGGCCCTTCGCCGAGGGCAGGGAGCACATCGGCGGGTTCTGGGTGATCACGTCCCCTGATCTCGACACCGCGCTCGCATGGGCCACCAAGGCGACGCAGGCGTGCGGTCAGCCGGTCGAGGTTCGCCCGTTCCAGGAGGAGGCCGGGGACTGAGCGGCGTGCCGGCGCTCGACGCCTCCGAGATCGAGCGTGTGTTCCGCGACGAGTACGGTCGCGCGGTGGCCGTCCTGGTCCGCGTCCTCGGTGACATCGACGTCGCCGAGGAGGCGGTCCAGGACGCGTTCACCGCGGCCGTGCAGCGGTGGCCGGCCGCCGGCCTGCCCCCGAGCCCGGCGGGATGGATCATCACCACCGCTCGCAATCGGGCGATCGATCGTCTCCGCCGGGAGGCGTCCCGAGCGGACCGGCACGCCCACGCCGCCCTGCTGCACGCCCGCGGCGAGCCGGTCGAGGAGGGTGCCGTGCGCGACGACCGGCTGCGCCTGATCTTCACCTGCTGTCACCCTGCGCTTGCCGCCAACGCGCGGGTCGCGCTGACGCTCCGGCTCCTCGGGGGGCTCACCACCGCGGAGATCGCGCGCGCCTTCCTGGTGCCCGAGGCGACCATGGCCCAGCGGCTGGTCCGGGCCAAGGGCAAGATCCGTGACGCGAGGATCCCCTACCGGGTCCCGAACCAGGCCGAGCTTCCGGGCCGCCTTCGGGCCGTGCTGGCCGTCGTCTACCTCATCTTCAACGAGGGCCACACGGCGAGCTCAGGCGACCGGCTCGTTCGCGAGGACCTCTGCGCGGAGGCCATCCGTCTCGGACGGCTCCTGGCGGACCTCGTTCCCGAGGAGCCGGAGGTCATGGGACTGCTCGCGCTCATGCTGCTCGTCGAGTCGCGCCGAGTTACCCGCACCACCCCGGACGGCGACCTCGTGGTGCTCGCCGACCAGGACCGCGGCCTCTGGGACCGCGACCGCATCGCCGAAGGCCAGGCCATCGTCCGGCGATGCCTCGTGCGCAACCAGCCCGGCCCGTACCAGATCCAGGCGGCGGTCAACGCCGTCCACAGCGACGCGCCGTCCGCCGCCATGACCGACTGGTGGCAGATCCTGCAGCTGTACAACCAGCTCCTGTCGCTCGCCCCGAGCCCGGTCGTGGCCCTCAACCGCGCGGTCGCCGTGGCCGAGGTCGAGGGCCCGGATGCGGCGCTCACCCTCGTCGACGGCCTCGACCTCGGTGGCCACCACCTGTTCCACGCCATCCGCGCCGACCTGCTCCGACGCCTGGGCCGCAACTCCGAGGCGGCGCTGGCGTACGAGGCGGCGATCGCGCGCACCGAGAACGCGGTCGAGCGCGACTTCCTGCAGCGCAGGCGTCTGTCGCTCACCCGACGTTGACGAGGGCCGGCCGGCCAGTCGCGACCCGCTCCCGACGGCCCTTGCGATGCCGACCTCCCGTGTGCACCATGGTCCGGCACAAGACCGGCACCGCGCCGAGGGGACGGTCTCAGCACCGCTGGAGAGGGCCCTGATGCCTGCCGACCGCGCCTCCCTGGCGGCTGCGCTCCTGGCGCTGCACCGGCCGGGCGAGCCGGTCGTCCTCGTCAATGCGTGGGACCCGGGATCGGCTCGCGTGGTGCAGGCCTGCGGCGCGACGGCGGTCGCGACCAGCAGCGCCGGGATCGCCTTCGCGCTCGGCCGGCCCGATGGCGAACGGGTGGCGCGTGACGAGATGATGGGCTCGATCCGGGCCATCGCATCGAGCGTCGATCTCCCGGTGACCGCCGACATCATGGCGTCCACCTCGTCATCAACGCGCGATGCGACGTCTACCTGGCCGGCATCGGCGAGCCGGGCGCACGGCTCACCACCGCCATCGAGCGCGCCAATGCGTATCTGTCAGCGGGGGCGGACTGCGTCTTCGTCCCCGGGGTCGCCGAGGCGACGACGATCGAGGCGCTGGTGTCGAGGATCCATGGGCCTCTGAACATCCTCGCCGGTCCGGAGGGTCCCACGATCCCGGAGCTCGCCAGGCTGGGTGTCGCCCGGATCAGCCTCGGATCGTGGCCGGCCCGCGCCTGGCTGTCCCTGCTCATGAGGATCACGGCGGAGGTGGTGAGCAGCGGCACCTTCGACGCGCTCGAGGGCGCCCTGCCGTACCACGACGCGCAGCGGCTCTTCGCCATCTGATGTCCGGACGGGCCGACCGCTCGGATCCGATCCCACCCCCCGCCCTCCTCCCGGAGACCGGGACCGTCGGCGACAGCTTCCCGCACCCGCAGGAGCGCGCGCTGATGGCCCACTTCCCCCCCTTCGTCGAGGGCTGCCATCGCTATGCCAATCACTACGCGAAGGCCGTCGCCCAGGTGGAGCGGGGACGGTCCGGGGATCGCCGCCCAGCCGGCCTGCTGGACCTCTGGGAGTTCGCCGGTCCCACCGGCACGCCGGCTCCCGATCCCGCTGTGACGAAGACGCCCGCCGCCGTGGTCACCGCCCTGTACGAGCGCTACCTGCTCCGCGATGCACGGCGCCACGGCTGCGGCGCTCCATGGCGCCACCGGGCGGGAGTTCGAGTTGCTGTTCCCGCCCGCAGCCAGGCTGCCTACGCCGCGGGCACGCCCTTGGCACTCCAATAGTGGTTGAGGGCGCCTTGGACCTTGACGAACCAGACCAACGGGCCAGCCAGCGGGAGCAGGAGCCAGAGCCCGGTGGTGCCGCGGACGGGACTCACCTGACCATCCTGCTCATACAGAGACCGGATCTCCGAGGGAACGAGGAAGAACGTCACCGGGGCGATCAGGATGAAGATCACCAGCCCGAGCACGCCGCCGACCCCGTTCCCCGAGAACTGCTTCGTCTCCTCCTGAGTCCTGTAGGTCCAGACGTATTGATAGATGCCAAAGGTGATGACAGCCCACAGGATTGACAGCCCGATCGCCCGCTGGTGTCCGAGCGGTGCTGGGTTCATGGTGCCGCCAGCGGATGGTTGATGGACGTCAGTGGTCACAACGACCTCCTTGCCCGACTCCGTGACAGAGTCTGCGTGATCGATGGTGGCGGGACACCATTCGGGGTCCGCGATCCTACCCTACTCGCTTTCGAGAAAGTTCCCTGCACTCCTCGATCCAGGTGGCTCGTCCATGCCCAGGCTACGGCCACACGTTCTTCGGCTCTGTGCAGTGCGACACAGCCGAGGTGCCGAAATGTACGGTCGCCCCCGGCGGACACCGCCCCGTGTCGCCACCGGGTGGAGCTCAGCCCGTCGACGACTCGAGACGGGCGCGCAGCGACCGCAGCCAGGTGGCGAAGCCCTCGTGCTCGAAGTACGCCGTCCAGCGGTCGCGCTCGTCGGGAGCGCAGTCGAACGTCGCCCACCACTCGACGAACGCCCGACTCCCGTCGACGATCGGCGTGACGCGGAGAGTGGCGCGAAAGTTCTGCACCGGGAAGCGATACGGCTCGCGGGCGTCGTACGTGTACGAACGATCGATGTCGGAGTGGGCGACCAGCTGCTGGCGGATGCGCAGGTCGCCGATGGCGACGCTGCGGATGCTGCCGACGGCGTCACCCGGCCTGCCCTCCTCGATGTGGCTCTCGGTGACGCCGTCGACCCAGACCGAGTGGTTGCCGAAATCTCGAATGACGCTCCAGATGCGATCAGCGGTCTGCTCGAAGACGGTGCTGTAGTACGACCTCGCCATCGCCATCAGGCCCCGGTCACCCGCTCCACGATCGGTGCCGCCTCGTCCAGCGCGTCCCTCGGGACGACGTAGTAGGAGAGGCCGTATCGCTCGCGGCGGCAGTGCAGCTCCTCGACGATCCGCGAGATGGTCCCGATGAAGACGGTCGGCATCTCCAGCACCTGCTCGGGCGACACGCCCTGCCAGCGGCGCTCTCGCATCACCGCCTCGGCCGCGCCGAGCCGATCGTCGGTGACCCGCAGCACCATGCCGGTGCTGAGCTCGAGACGGTCGATGCGCTCGCCCGCCGCCTGCCGAACCCAGGCGATCCTCTCCTCCATCACCGGCGGGAGACGTCCCGAGGGGTCGTCGACGACGCTCCCGCTCGTGGTCGACACCGGCATGAGGTTGAGGATGTCGGCCTCGCGGGCGGCGGTCTCCACCGTCCGTCTCCCATTGCCCGCGACGAGGAGCGGCGGATGCGGCCGCTGCACCGGCTTGGGGAAGCCGTCGAGCCCGCTGACCGCGTAGTGCGAACCGGCATCGGTGGCGGGTCCATCGCCGAATAGCGCTTTCAGCAGCCGGATGGACTCGCCGAGACGCTCGACACGAGCGCCGTGCCGTTCGAACGGAATGCCCGCGCTCGCATACTCGTCGCGGTGGAAGCCCGCTCCGAGCCCCAGCTCGAAGCGCCCTCCGGAGAGGAGGTCGAGCGTCGCCGCCTCCTGGGCGAGGAGCGCCGGATGCCGGTAGTCGTTGCAGAGGACCAGGCTGCCGATGCGCAGCGTGCCGGTCACAGCGGCGACCGTGGCGAGCGCGGCGATCGGGCCCAGCTGATGGCCGAACGGCTCGTCGGTGAAGTGATCGCGGATGAGGACGTGGAATAGCCGGCCGCCTCGGCGCGCAGCGCGGTCGCCACCAGCTCGTCGCGGCTGGTGACGTGCTCGGCCATCAGGCCGAAGCGAAAGCGATGTGGCGTGGTGTTCATGACCATGAAACACGCGTGGCCCTCGTCCGGGTTGCAGCGGCCCTCGAGGCGCTCCTCCACATCGTCTGCCAGGACTGCCATGGCGGGTTGGTGATCGGCGCCAGGCACCACCCCTCGGGTTCAGGGGGTCGCGATGCTCAGGAGTGGCACGAGATGATGGGGTCGCGTGGCGGGACGCCTTGCGGAACACCTGCTCGGCGACGTCCCTGACCTCGTCGGCCGCGACGGTGCGCGTCGGAGTGGTGGTCGCTCGCCATGCCTCCAGTCCTCTCCTGCCGGCGGCACGAAGAGTGCCGCGGGTCATCGGAAGAGGGTCGAACGGCCCGGTAGCACCGTCGTGTCCTCACCGACCTGGGATGCGGCGACCGGAGATCGCATCGATGGACACTCGGACCCACAGCCGAGGACCCGGGGCTGCCCAGGACTTGAGCGGACCGCGACGCAGCGATTCCACCTCGTCGGGGTCGACCACCGCCCGGGCGATGCCCTGGATCAGCACGCTCCACCCCGAGTGATGGAGAGAGCGGCTGCCATCCACCTCGAAGGCGACGGGCGTTCCGACCGCCTGGCTGACCGCCGTTCCGGGTGCGGTGCAGAAGACCAGATGGGTCTCCTCCGCCAGGTAGTTGACGGGCAGGACCATGGGCCGTCCGTCGAGGATGAAGCCGAGCCGGCCCACGAAGGAGTTGTACTGGAGCAGCTCCATGCACTCCACACGCGTGAGCTCCTCGGCCAGGGTGACGCGGCTCGGGTTCATGCGGGGCCTCCCCTGTGAGGACGCGTGACCACCGTCGGGTCGGACCGGAGTCGTCCTCACCCGCCCACCGTATGGCTCGACCGGTCCCGCCAGCCAGGGTCCAAGGTCCGGGAAGCACGGGACCATCGGCGGTCAGCGCGCTGTACCCGCGATGGCGTGTCCAGACCGCCCGCACCAGGGAGTTGACCGCGCACCATCCCGGGCGAGCTCGATGTTGCTTCAGCCGTCGTCCGCGCGACCCACGTCCTCCACCTCGACGGCGAGCTGGTTGCGCACCCCCGCGATGCCCTCCACCGCCAGGGCGATCCCAGCCAGGGCGGTGGCGTCGCCGGTCGGTGCGGGTGGGATGCGGATCGGAAGACGAAGGTCCCCAGGATCGGTGCCGGCGGTCACGGACCCGGTGAGCCCCGGAGGGCGTGCAGGGTGGCGATCACCGATGCGGAGAGCGCGTTCCAGATCGTAGCCGCCCTCGAGCACCCGCGTGGGCCCTTCTGATCACCCCTAGCGTGACGGCGATCGAGGGCGCTGCCCCGGGGACGAAGGTTCCGTCTATGGACGGCCATCGGCCGTGCGCCCGGGTCATTCGGCTGCAGGACCGTGGGCCTCCGCCGCGGGACCTTCGGCCCTGGCAGCGGCTCTCCACTCGGAGGAGCATGAGGTTGATCATCCACTGTTCTGAGGCATCGACCATGGCTTCCACCGCGAACGTGTACGACCACTGCGGCGTCTGGATCGGCACCGCCGACCCGGCCCGGGAGGTCCACGACCATACCGGCGTCCGCATCGGAACCGCCGACGAGCGAGGCGACGTGTACGACCACGTGCAGGTGCGCATCGGCCGGCTCACGCGGTCCTGACCGTCGCGCTCAGGAGGAGTGAGGCACCACACCGCGGAGCACCGCATTCGAGGCACCGTCCATGCTGGTCCACGACTTCACCTACGTCGAGGCTCCCTTCGGGGCGGTGCGTCGCCGCCTCACCACCGGCGCCGAGGCCTGGCTCACGCCCCTGGCGGTCCGCGCCGGTGACGCCGGCGAGGCGCTGCGCATCCGCATCGGCCCGGCCGGTGACATCCCGCTGCTCAGCCGGACCACCCAGGTCTGCGTCGGCCAGGCCAGCGAGCGCGCCGACTCCGCCCTC
>JAXDLS010000307.1:0-6702 GCA_034666485.1 Chloroflexota bacterium | reverse complement strand
GGAGCCGTAGAACGCGATCTGCGCGCGCACCGCCGAGCGCAGCGCGTCGACGTCCGCCTGCTCCTCGCCGGTGACCACGAAGCAGGGGAGGGAGATCTGGAAGTCCTCGCGGCGGCGGCCCGACCGGGCCAGCCCGCGCTCGACGGCGGGGAGGGTGACCTCGCGGAGGTAGCGCTCGTTGGTGAAGGCGTGGAGGATGATCCCGTCGGCCACCTCGGCGGCCGCCTCGGTCATCGCCTCGCCGACCGCGGCCACGAAGATGCGGGGATTGCCGTGGGGGTTGGGGCCGGGGTTGAAGAACGGCGTCATCAGGGTGTGGGTGTAGAAGTCGCCCCGGAAGTCGAGCTTCGACCCCGTATCCCACGCCTCCCAGATCGCCCGCACCGCGCTGATCAGCTCGCGCATCCGCGGGGCCGGGTGCGACCAGGTCATGCTGAAGCGCTTCTCGATGTGGGGGCGGATCTGCGACCCGAGGCCGAGGATGAAGCGGCCCCTCGAGTACTCCTGGAGGTCGTGGCCGACGTTGGCCAGGGTCATCGGATTGCGGGCGAAGGCGACCGCGATCCCGGTGATGAGGTCGACACGCCGGGTGTGCTCGGCCGCGACGACCAGGGGGAGGAAGGGGTCGTGCTGGGTCTCCACGCTCATCAGCCCGTCGAAACCCGCCTGCTCCAGCGCGACGGCGCGCTCGGCGGCGCCGGACAGGTCGCCGAGGTGGGTGTCGATCCTCACCCTGCTTCACTCCTCCGTTCCGCGCTCGGCCTCGCGACCGGCATTCCCGCGGTACAGGATTGCATGTCCTCCAGCTTCGCCGCCCGGCCGCCTCGCGGCCCTCCCGTTTCCCGGGCCTCCGTCCCCGAGAAAGAGGGAGCCCGCTTCCCCCGTTCGCGCGATTGTTGGGCGGGCACCGGGGCTGGCAGACTTCGGACCGCTGCCGGTTCGTCCCGTCGGAAGCGAGAGGACGGAGGGCGCGCCACCACCAGGGGGAGATCGCGCGATGGCGGCTCACGCGGGGACCGGCGGTGGCAGCTGAGGGCGTCTACGAGGGCCCGCTGGCCCCACCCCTCGCCGCCGAGCTCGGCCAGATCGCCGTGCGCGGCCTGCGGCCGGGGCGGAAGGGGCTCGAGGCCCTCGGCGAGATGGTCCTGCTGGGCGGCGCGGTCGTCAGGTCGCTGCGCACCGGCATCGTCTGGGAGGAGTTCATCCACCAGTGCGACATCTTCTTCAAGCGGATGATCATCCCCGTCCTGCTCATCGGGCTGGGCTGGGGGACGATGGTCTCGCTGGAGGCGGGGAACCTGCTGCAGCTCGCCCAGGCCTCGTGGCGCCTGGGCGGGTTCGAGGCGATGTCCCACATCCGTGAGTTCGACGCCTTCGTCATGGGCGACATCGCCATGGGGGTGGCGGGCACCGCGATCGTCGCCGACATGGGCGCCCGGAAGGTGCGCGACGAGCTGGCGGCGATGAGCACGCTGGGCATCGACGTGGTCCGCGAGATGGTCACGCCGCGGGTGCTCTCGATGATCGTCATGACCAGCGCCATGCTCTTCCCGATGATGGTGAGCAGCCTCTTCACCGGCTGGCTCGCCGCCGTCTACCTGCGCGGCGCCAGCTCCGGCGGCTACTGGCACGACTTCTTCAACCAGACCACCTCGGTGGACGTGCTCATCGGAGTGGTGAAGTGCGCCTGCTTCGGGATGTTCGGCGGCATCATCGCCTGCTACAAGGGGATGAGCGCGGCCGGCGGCGGGCGCGGCGTCGGCCGCGCGGTGAACGAGGCGGTGGTGATGTCGATCATCATGGCGATGAGCGTCAACTACCTGGTGACCTCGATCCTGATGGCACTCAACAGCTCGGTGAACGTGCTCAAGTGAGCGGTGCAGGACAGCATGGCTGAGGTCGCCGTCGCCCCGGCGGGGCCGGGTCCGCTGGGCGTCGCCGCGCGAAGGACCGCCGGCGCGGTGCGCGAGCTGGGCGAGATCTTCCTCTTCTTCGGCCGGGCGCTGTGGGGCATGCGCACCGTGCCCAGGCACCAGGAGGAGTTCTTCCGCTTCGCCGCCTACGTGGCCCTCTCGACCCTGCCCATCGTGGTCTGCATCGCCTACTTCATGGGCGCCGAGTGCGGGCTGGAGTCGTGGTACTCGCTGAAGATCATCGGCGTCCAGGACCTGGGGGGCGTCTTCAACGCCTTCTGCGACCTGCGCGAGTGCATCCCCATCTACTTCGGCTTCGCGGTGGGCGCCAAGGTGGGCTGCGGGCTCGCCGCCGAGCTGGGCACGATGCGCATCTCCCAGGAGATCGACGCCCTCGAGACCCTGGGGGTGAACACCATCCACTACCTGGTGAGCACCCGCATCCTCGCCTGCCTGATCGTGCTGCCGCTGCTGCACGTGGCGGCGCTGACCAGTGGCTTCATCGCCTCCTACGTGGTGCAGATCTTCCAGATCCACCAGCTCTCGCAGGGCATCTACCTGGACTACTTCTGGCGGTTCATGAACCCGCTCGACTTCGTGTACTCGCTGATCAAGGCGATGAGCTTCGCGCTGTGCACGGTCATGACCGGGGTCTTCTACGGCTACAACGTGCGTGGCGGGTCGGCGGGGGTGGGCCGGGCCGCGGCCAAGACCACCGGGATCAGCATGATCTTCGTGATCCTCGCCAACGCGGTCTTCACCCAGCTCTTCTGGGGCGTCAACCCGCGGGCGCCGATCCCGTGACCGGACAGGCGTAGGGGGCCAGCATGCAGGTCATCGCGGATCATCTCCGCAAGCAGTTCGACCAGAACGTGGTGCTGAGCGACGTCTGCCTGGAGATCCCCGAGGGCGAGATCACCATCGTCATGGGTCCGTCGGGGACGGGGAAGAGCGTGTTCCTCTCCCATATCATCGGGCTGCTCATGCCCGATGCGGGCAGCCTGATGGTGGACGGTCGCCCCGTGGCCGACCGCAACCAGAGGGAGCTGAACGAGATGCGCAAGCGCATGGGCATGCTCTTCCAGGACGGCGCCCTCTTCAGCTCCATCAATGTGTTCGACAACATCGCCCTGCCACTCCGCAAGCACACCGACCTGAGCGAGACCAAGGTCCGCGAGATCGTCAGGGCACGGCTCAAGGACGTCGGCCTGTCCGGCACCGAGAGCCGGATGCCCAACGAGCTCAGCGGCGGCATGCGCAAGCGCGCCGGCCTGGCCCGGGCGCTGGTCATGGACCCGGAGCTGCTGCTCTTCGACGAGCCCGACTCCGGCCTCGACCCGGTGCGCACCCGGCTGCTCTGCGACCTCATCGAGGACACCTGGAAGGCCAAGGGCGGCACCTACGTGATCGTCTCCCACGACGTCACCGAGGTGGCGAGGACAGGCCACAGGATCGCCATCCTGTGGCAGGGCGAGGTCCGCCAGTTCGGGCCTCGCGAGGACGTCTACAACTCCCGCGACCCCTTCGTCCACCAGTTCATGCACGGGACCGCGGACGGCCCCCTGACCATGGACTGAGGGAGGGAGGCATGAGACCCCGTCAGATCGGCATCGCGCTCGTGGGCGGCGTCCTCGGCGTCTCGCTGGCGCTCACCGGCTTCGTGGTCGCGAGGAACGGGCTCACCGGCACCTGGGACTACCACGTCAGGGTGCGCGTCACCGACGCCGACGGGCTGATCCAGGGCAACCGCGTGGCCGTCGCCGGGGTGCCCGCCGGGCGCATCCTCGACCTCCAGGTCGGTGACCACTCGGCGATCCTCACCCTGGGGATCAGCGGCGACGTCCGCCCGCTGCGCAGCGACACCACCACCAGCATCCGTCCCAAGGGGCTGGCGGGCGAGCGCTTCATCGAGCTGGTGCCGGGCCGGAAGGGCTCGCCGGTCGCCGACTACGGCATGCTCGGCAGCACCACCGCCAACCCGGTCGAGGTCGAGGACGTCCTCAACGCCTTCGACGCACCCACCCGCGCCGGCCTGCGGAGCCTCCTCACCGACCTCGGCGCCGGCATGGCGGGCAACGGCGCCACCGCGAACCACGACCTGGCCGAGCTGCTCACCCTCGTCGACCAGGCCCAGGGGCTGGCCGCCACGCTGCAGTCGCAGGACGACAGCATCGGGCCGCTGCTCACCAACCTCGACACCGTGGTGTCGACCCTCGCCACCCTCGAGAACGGAGGCGCCATCGACCGGTTCACCGGCAACGCCGCCACCGTGACCGCCGCGGTGGCCGCCCGCGACGCCCAGCTGCGCGACATGCTCGGCAGGCTGGGAGCGGTGCTCGGCGACCTGAACAGCGCCGTCAGCGGCCACGAGGGGCAGTTCCGCGACGTGCTCGCCCGCCTTCCCGCGCTGGAGGCGAAGCTGCAGGGCCTGCTCCGGGCCACCGATCCGGCCCTCACCACCATCGAGACCAGCCTGCCGGACATCCAGCGGGTGCTCATCCAGCTCGCCGACGGGGTGTGGGCCCCGTTCTCCGACGCCAACCGGCTGATGGTCTCCACGACCCTCGCGATGCAGGACCTGAGCCTGCCGCCGGGCACGCCGGCGCCGCCGGGGACGGCCACCAGGACGCAGGTCATGCAGTTCCTCACCGGGGGGCGCTGACGATGCGGCCCGACCTCAAGCACGTCCTCCAGTTCGGCGGCTTCACCGCCGGGCTCACCGGGCTGGCGCTGTTCCTCGCCTCGAACATGAACAGCAGCGGGCTGCCCTGGACCTCCCGCTACCTGGTCAAGGCGGAGCTCAGCAACGCCGACCTGCTGCTGAAGGACCAGGACGTCCGCATCAGCGGCGTCCAGGCGGGCAAGGTCACCGAGGTCGACCCCGCGAGCGGCGGGCACGTCGTGGTCACCATGGTCATCGACAGCAGGTACGCCCCCATCCACTCCGACGGGAGCGCCCGGGTGCGTCCCTTCACGCTCATCGGCGACAAGTACGTGGACATCGACCCGGGCAGCGCCGCCGCGCCCGCGCTGCCCGACGGCGCCACCATCCCGATCGGACACACCACCGTCCCGGTGGAGCTCGAGCAGGTGCTGCGCATCCTCGACACCGACACCCGCACCCGGATGACCCAGCTGCTCACCCAGGGTGGCGCGGCGCTGGCGGGGCGGGGCGAGACCGTCAACCAGCTGCTCCAGCGGCTGCCGCAGCTGGAGCGGTCGCTGACCGCCACCCTGCTGGTCACCGACGCCAAGGTGCAGACCATCGACCACCTGCTGAGCGGCGCCGACAGCCTGCTCACCAGCCTGGCCCAGCGCCAGGCGCGCATCGAGAGCGCGGTCAACTCCTCCGACCAGCTGCTGGCGGCGCTCGCCGGCGACCGCGACGTCATCACCCAGACGATCAGCGCCGCCGACCAGAGCCTGGCCACGCTGGCGCGGGCGATCGCCGGCGAGGGGGCCGACGGCCGGGCGCTGGTGGCCAACGCCCCGGCGTTGCTCGACGAGCTGCGCGGCTTCCTGCACACCGCCGACACCGACACCGTCGGGCTGAGCCCCCAGGCGGCCCAGCTGCGCGGGCTGCTGGCGCAGCTGCGCAGCTCGTTCAGCGCCCGGGACTCGCTCGGCTACCACGTCCGGGCGTTCGCCCGCGACGACTGCGCCACCGCGGTGGCGGGAAGCCTGCCCCCGTGCAGCGTCCCGAGCGGGCGCTGAGGAGACGAGCGATGGCGCCGCCGAGCCAGCAGCACACCGGCCACAGCCACCTCGACGAGCGCGCCCACCTCACCCTCGCCGGCAGGACCGCGCTCATCGCCTGCTTCGTCCTCACCTGCTTCGCCGGCGTCCTGGGGACGATCCACCTGATCGGCGCCCCCCTGCCCTTCACCTCCCAGTACCACGTCTCCGCCGTCTTCTCCGACGCCCAGGGGGTGATCCCGGACAGCAGCGTGACCATCGGCGGCGCCCTCGCCGGCCGCGTCGAGGAGGTGAGCCTCACCCCTGAGGGGGCCAGGGTCACGATGCGGCTGCTCGACCGCTGGCAGAGCACCGTCCACCGCGACGCCACCGCCTCGATCCGCATCAAGAGCCTGCTCGGCGAGCACTTCGTCAACATCGACCCCGGCACCCCGGGCCAGCCGCTGCTCGCCTCGGACAGCACGCTGGCGCAGCACGGCACCATGAGCGTGGAGCTGAACGACGTGCTGGCCATGCTCGACCAGCCCACCCGGGCGAGCCTGGGCGCGCTGCTCGGCTCGCTCGGCCACGCGACCGACGGGCGCGGCGGCGACGTCAACACCGCCATCCACGACCTGCGCACCCTGGTCGGCGACCTGCAGCCGCTGACCGGGACGGTCGAGCACCGCTCCGACGACGTCCGGCACCTGATCGCCTCGGCCGACGCGGTCACCCGCGACCTGGCCGCGCAGCAGGGCGACCTCGGCGGCCTGGTGAGCAACGCCAGCGCCGCCCTCGGCAGCCTCGACCGCGACAAGGGGTCGCTGCGCACCCTCATCGACAGCGGCGACACCCTGGCGAGGCAGTTCAGCAGCGTGCTCGATCCCCGGACCCAGGCGGGCCTGCGGGACACCCTGCAGAGCGCCGGGCCGGCGCTCGGTCAGACCGCGGCGCTGGGCTCGACACTGGCGCCCACGGTGGAGAGGCTGCGCCCCGGGCTGCCCAGCTACGTGGCCCTGCTCCCCGAGCTGCGCAGCACCTGGAGCGCCGCGGACGGCAACGGCCACTACGTCCGCGTGCTCGTGCTCACCGGGTCCGACGCGATGAGCCAGCA
>JAXDLS010000306.1:0-2764 GCA_034666485.1 Chloroflexota bacterium | reverse complement strand
ACCGCGCTCCGGCTCCGCGCCGCCTTCGACCTCGACAGCCCGGCCGGGCGGCGGCCGCCACCGCCGGGGTGATCGCCTCCAGCCCGGGGTCGGCCGCGGCGGTCCTCCGCCTGGCCACCCGGGGCAGCGCCCTGGCGCGTGCCCAGGCGGAGCTCGCCGCCGCCGCCCTCGCCGGCGCCGGCGCCGGGCCCACGGAGATGCTGGTGCTGCGCACCCGCGGTGACGTCCAGGCCGAGACCCCGGCGGCGCGGATGACCGGCGACGGCTGGTTCACCTCGGAGCTCGAGGCGGCACTGGTCGAGGGCCGCGCCGAGGTCGCGGTGCACAGCGCCAAGGACCTGCCCTCGCAGCTGCGCGAGGGGCTGGTGCTCGCCGCCCACCTCGAGCGCGCCGACTGCCGCGACGGTCTGATCACCCGCGACGGAGGCGGGCTGGACACGCTCCCCCCGGGCGCCTCGGTGGCCACCAGCAGCCCGCGCCGGGAGGCGTTCCTCCGCATCCTCCGGCCCGACCTGCGGGTGGTGCCGATTCGCGGCAACGTCGACACCCGGCTGCGCCGCCTCGACGAGGGACGGGTCGACGCCCTGGTGCTCGCCTGCGCGGGTCTCGACCGGATCGGGCTGAGCGGCTGGATCGCCGAGCGCCTCGACCCCCGCACCTTCGTGCCCGCGCCCGCCCAGGGCGCGGTCGCGCTCGAGACGCTCGCCGGCTCGGACGCGGCCAGGCGCTGCTGGCTCGCCAACCACACCCCGACCTCGGCCGCGGTGGTCGCCGAGCGCGCGGTGCTGGTCTCGCTCGGCGGCGGCTGCCGCCTCCCGCTCGGCGCCTGGGCGCGGCTGGAGCCGGTCGACGGCGCTCCCGGCTGGCTCCGGCTGGTGGTGATGGCGGCTCTCGCCACCCCCGACGGACTGCGCACCGTCGAGCTCGACGGTGCGCCCGGCGACGCCGCGGCGCTGGGCGCGCAGGCGGCGGAGCGGCTGCGGTGACGCCGTCGGGGGGGACTCCCCCGACGGTGGGGACGGTCCATCTCGTCGGCGCCGGACCCGGGGATCCCGAGCTGATCACGCTGCGCGGCCGCGACCTCCTCGCCGGCTGCGACGCGGTGGTGCTCGACGCCCTCGCCAGCCCGCTGCTGCTCGCCCATCTCCGCCCCCGCGCGGAGGTGTTCGAGATGGGGAAGCGGGCCGGCGAGCCCTCGGCGACCCAGGAGGAGATCGGCGCCCTGCTGGTGCGCCTCGCCCGCGAGGGCCGGCGGGTGGTGCGCCTCAAGGGTGGCGACCCCTTCGTGTTCGGCCGTGGCGGCGAGGAGTGCGAGCTGCTCGAGGCAGAGGGGATCCCGTACGAGGTCGTCCCCGGGGTGACCAGCGCCGTGGCCGCCCCCGGCGCGGCCGGCATCCCCGTCACCCACCGCGACTGGGCAGGGCACGTCACCGTGGTCACCGGGCACGAGCGCGGCGACGCCGACGGCTCCCACGTCGACCTCGCCGCCCTCGCGGGCCTGCTCCCCGACGGCACCCTGGTCTTCCTCATGGGGGCGCGCAGTCTGCCCCGCATCACCGCCGGCCTGCTCGCCGCCGGCGCCGACCCGGCCACCCCGGCGGCGTCGGTGCAGTGGGGCACCGACCCCCGCCAGCGCAGCTGCTCGGGGACGCTGGCGACCATCGCCGACGCCGTCGCCGCCGCCGAGATGGGGGCGCCGATGGTGACCGTGATCGGGCGGGTGGCGGCGCTCCGCGACCGGCTGGGCAGCATCGGGCGGCGGCCGCTCTCCGGCCGGCGCATCCTCGTCACCCGGGCGCGCGCCCAGGCCAGCGGCTTCGTCGAGCGGCTGCGCCGGCTCGGCGCCGAGGCGGTGGAGCTCCCGGTGATCGCGGTGGAGCCGCTGGGGGAGAGGCGCGACCTCGAGGCGGCGGCGCGGCGGATCGCCGAGGAGGCCGCCGATCCGCCCCCCGGGGGCCGGCACGCGGTCTTCACCAGCGCCAACGCGGTGCGGCTGGTGTGGGAGGCGGTGCGCGCAGCCGGGCTCGACGCCCGCTGCTTCGCCGGGATGCGGCTGGTGGCGATCGGGCCCGAGACCGCGGCGGCGCTGCTGGAGTGCGGCCTCGCCGCCGACCTGGTGCCCGAGGAGTACGTCGCCGAGGCGGTGGCCGAGGCGATGATCGCCGGCGGCGTCGCCGGGGCCCGGGTGTGGCTCCCCCGCGCGGCGGCGGCCCGCGACGTGCTGCCGGCGCGGCTGCGCGAGGCGGGCGCCGTGGTCGAGGTGCTGCCCATCTACCGCACCGTCCTCCCCGACGGCACCGCGGAGCTGCTGCGCGCGGAGCTGGGCCGCGGCGTGGACGCGGTCACCTTCACCAGCAGCAGCACGGTGACCCACTTCCGCGAGGCGCTCGGCGGGACGCCGTTCCCCGCCGGCGCGGTGGCCGCCTGCATCGGGCCGGTCACCGCCCGCACCGCGCGCGAGGCCGGCTACCCGGTCGCGGTGGTGGCCACCGAGTACACCACCGCGGGCCTCGCCGCCGCCCTCGGTACCCATTTCACGGTGGGAACCCCCGCCCCGCTACCCTGACCGCTCCATGCCCTTCCCCATCGACCGCCCGCGCCGGATGCGGCGCACCGCGGCGCTGCGCCGCCTGGTGCGCGAGACCCGGCTCCGCCCCGACGACCTGATCCACCCCGCCTTCGTCCGCGAGGACCTCGACGCGCCTCGCGAGATCGCCACCATGCCCGGCCAGCACCAGGAGACCCACGACAGCCTGATCCGCTC
>JAXDLS010000305.1:0-2528 GCA_034666485.1 Chloroflexota bacterium | reverse complement strand
TGCTGCAGACCGTGCGCAGCCGGCTGACGCTGCAGCTCGAGCCCGGACTCGCCGACCCCTTCAGCGACGTCGCCGGCCGCGAGCGGCTGATCCGCGAGGCGCTGGCGCGGGTGCTGATGGAGGCCCGGCCGGAGGCGGCGGTGGACGACGGCGACGTCGGCCACCTCTACGACGAGCTGGTCGGCCTGGGACCGCTGCAGCCGCTGATGGACGACGAGCTCACCACCGACATCCTCGTCAACCGCTGGGACGAGGTGTTCATCGAGCGGTCCGGCCGGCTGCAGCGCACCACCGCGCGCTTCCGCGACCAGGCCCACCTCGAGCAGATGATCGCCAAGATCGTCGCCCTGGTGGGGCGGGAGATCAGCGTCGACAAGCCGCTCGTCGACGCGCGCATGGTCGACGGCAGCCGGGCCAACGCGGTGTGCGCGCCGGTCGGAGGGCCCAGCCTCTGCATCCGCAAGTTCAACCGCCTGCGGCTCACCCTGCTCCCCGAGCACACCGGCGGCGGCCTCGACTGGGTGAGCCTGCGGGGCATGGACGAGACCATGGCTCGATTTCTCAGCGTGATCGCGCTGGCACGCGCCACCGTGCTGGTCGCCGGCGCCACCGGCTCGGGCAAGAGCACCCTGCTGCGCTCCATCGTCGACGCCTTCCCGGACGACGAGCGGGTGATCACCATCGAGGACACCGCCGAGCTCGAGCTCGCCAACCCCCACTGGGTGCGGTTGGAGTGCGTGCACCAGCACCAGCTCGACGGCCGGGACAGCAGCGTCCGCCGGCTGGATGTGGCCGATCTCGTCCAGAACGCGCTGCGCATGCGCCCCGACCGGCTGATCATCGGGGAGATCCGCAACAGCCGCGAGGCCTACCACACCCTCGAGGCGCTGAGCACCGGCCACGACGGCAGCGCGACCACGATCCACGCGGGCACCGCCGCCGACGCGCTGGGGCGGCTGGAGCTGCTGGTCGGCCGCAGCTTCGGCCAGCTCTCCCCCGCCGAGATCCGCGGCTACATCGCCCGGGTCTTCGACGTGGTGGTGGTGGTCGCCCGCCTGCGCGGCGGCCGGCGCTGCGTGCTCGAGATCTGCGAGCTCGCCGGGCTCGACGGCCGCGGCGGGTACGACCTCCGGCCGGTGTTCTGCGCCGACACCGAGGAGCGCGGTGGTGACCGGGAGCCGGTGTTCCGGGCGGTCGCCGGCTACACCCCGGGTCCGCGGCTGTCGCGCAAGCTCGAGCTGGAGGGGATCCGGTGGATCTCCTGATCGCCCTGTGCGCCGCCGCGGCGGTGCTGCTGCTCGGGCTCGCGAGCGCCCCGGTGGGCGCCGGCGCCACCGCGCCCCGGGTGCGGCGCTCGTGGCTGGAGGCGATCGTGGAGCGGCACCGCCGGCGGCTGCGCGCCGCCCGGCTCCACGTCGACGCCCGCACCTTCACCCTCGCCTGCCTCGCCTCGCCGCCGCTGCTGCTGCTCGGCGGGCTGCTGCTGGGATCGCCCGTGGTGGCGCTGGGCGCGTGCCTCGCCGGGCTGGCTCTGCCCCGCCTCTACCTCGACGCCCTGGTGCGCGCCCAGCGGCGCCGCACCGAGGCCGAGGCGCCGCGGCTGCTCCAGGTGCTGGTGGCCGCGCTCGCCGCCGGGGGCACCTACCTGGAGGCGCTCACCGAGGCGCGGACGCGCATCACCGACCGCTGGCTGCGCGACGACCTCGACCACCTGATCGCCCAGTTCCACCTCGACGTCCCCCTGGAGCGCTCGATCGGCGAGGTGCGCGCCGCCACCGCGGGGCGCAACCTGGCGCTGGTCTGGGACAACCTCGCCCTCTGCATCGCCCACCACATCCCCGCCTCGCGGGCGCAGGGCCTGCTCACCGAGCTCTCCTCGACGGTGCAGTTCAACGTGCAGGTCCAGCAGGAGGTGCACGCCCGCACCTCGGGACAGCGGCTGCAGATCTGGCTGCTCGCCGCCATCGTGCCCGGGCTCTTCCTCTACCTGCGGCTGGTCGACCGCGCCTTCTTCGCGGTGCTCGACGACACCCTCACCGGGCGGTTGCTGCTGCTCCCCGCGGCGGTCTGCCTCGAGGTGCTCGGCGTGGTGCTGAGCTTCCGGGTGTCGAGGGTTGACCCGTGATCGCCGCCCTGCTCGCCGCCGCCGCCGTGCTCTGCCTCGGCGCCGGGCTCCGCCCCCACCGCGCCGCCGCACTGCCCGTCGAGCTGGCCCGCACCAGCACCCTCTCCCCGCGCGAGGTGGCGTTGCGCGAGCAGGCGCGCCGGCCGCTCTGGCAGCGGCTGCTCGCCCCCCTGGCAGCGCCGCTCGCCGCCCGGGTGCGGCCCCGGTGGGCGGGGATCGGCGCCGACGATCTGCGCCGCGCCGGCATCGACCCGGAGCGGTTGGGCCCGGCTGAGGTGGTCGCGCTCAAGCTCCTCGGCGCCGCCGCCGGAGCCGCCGCCGGGGTGCTGCTCGCCGTGCTGCTGCCCCCCGCGTCGCTGCTCGTCCCCGCGCTCGCCTTCGCCGGCTTCGTGGCCCCGAGCGT
>JAXDLS010000304.1:0-2947 GCA_034666485.1 Chloroflexota bacterium | reverse complement strand
CGTGCGCCGCGCCGCCCACGCCGGCGGCGCCACCCTGAGCGGCGGCCCGCAGATGGTCGAGGTGAGCCGCGACGGCCGGCGCGTGTACGTCACCAACTCGCTGTACCTCGCCTGGGACCAGCAGTTCTATCCCGAGGGCATCGAGGGGTGGATGGTCAAGCTCGACGCCGACACCGAGAGCGGCGGCCTGAGCCTCGACCCGAGCTTCCACATCGACTTCGGCAGCGACCGCGCCCACCAGGTGCGCCTCGCCGGTGGCGACGCCTCCTCGGACTCGTACTGCTACCCGTGAGCGGCGCGTGGCCCTGGCTCGCCCTCGCGGGGGCGGGGGCCTTCCACGGACTGAACCCGGCGATGGGCTGGCTCTTCGCCGTCGGCCTGGGGATGCAGGAGGGTTCGCAGCGGGCCCTGCTGCGCGCCCTCCCCTTCATCGCCATCGGCCACGCCCTCGCCATCGGCCTGGTGGTGCTCGCCGTCGCGGCGGCCGGCTTCGTCGTCGACCCCACCGTGCTCCGGCTCGGCGGCGCCGCCCTGCTGGTGGGCTTCGGCGCCTGGCGGGCGGTGCGCTGGCGCCGCCATCCCCGCTGGGTGGGGATGCGGGTCGGCCCCCGCGACCTGGTGGCCTGGTCGTTCCTGATGGCGACCGCCCACGGAGCGGGGCTGATGCTCGTCCCGGTGCTGCTGCACCTCCCCGGATACGCCGCCTACACGCGCGTCCCCAACCTGCACGTGCTGGCGCTGGGCTGGGGGCTGACCTCGGCCTCGACCGCGGCGCTCGCCGTGGCCACCCACACCCTGGCGATGCTCGCCGTCGCCACCGGCCTCGCCGTCCTCGTGTACCGGACCGTGGGGGTGGCGGTGCTCCGCCGGTTCTGGGTCAACCTCGACCTGCCCTGGGCGGCGTCGCTGATGGGGACGGGCATCCTCATGGCGGTGCTCTGATGCTGCTCCGCTGCCGCCGGCGGCGGCCATGGAGCGGCCTCGGGGTGCTGTTCGTCCACGCCCACCCCGACGACGAGGCCTCGGCGACCGCGCTCACCGCGGCGCTGGCGGCGCGGCGTGGCGCCCGCACCGCGCTGGTCTGCCTCACCACCGGCGACCGCGGCGGCGTCGTCGACCCCGAGCTGCGCGCCCGGGTGGCCTGGGGGAGGCCCTCGCCGGAGTGCGAGCTGCGCCGCCTCCGCGCCGAGGAGCTGGCGAGCTCGGCGCGCATCCTCGGCTTCGACCGGCTGATCCAGCTCGGCTACGGCGACTCGGGCATGCCCGACAGCCCGGACATCGCCCGCGACACCTGCCTCTGGCAGACCTGGCGCGGCGGCGACCCGAGGCCGGTCGCACGCCTGGTGCGGCTGATCCGCCGGATGCGCCCGCAGGTGGTGGTGACCTACGACCCCGACGGCGGCTACGGGCATCCCGACCACGTCGCCACCCACCACCTGACCACCGCGGCGGTGGCCGCCGCCGCCGATCCCGGCTACCGCGGCGAGCTCGACCTCCCCGACCGGCTGCTGCTCCACGGCGTGCCCCACCAGGTGGCGAAGCTGTACCACTGCTGCGTGCCCGCGAGCGTCGGCGAGCAGGTGATCGCCGGGGCCGGACGCGCCGGCGTCGACCTCCACGCGGTGCCCAGCGCCGGCCTCTACTACGGCGGCACCGTGCCCGACGCCGAGGTGACCACCACCGTCGAGGCCGATGACCTGATCCCTGTCAAGCAGGCGGCGCTGCGCGCCCATCGCAGCCAGATCTCCCGGGAGTTCCCCCTGCTCTGGGACCTCCAGCTCCATCCCTGGCTGCGCCCCGTCGCCGCCCGCGAGCACTTCCGGCTGGCGGCGACCTGGGGGCTGGGAGAGGTGCCGCCGCCAGGAGCTCCCGAGGACCACCTCTTCGGCGGCCTCGCCGCCGGCACCGTGGGCCGGGCCGAGAGCCCGCTGGTCGCGGTCTGAGGCTCAGGGCTGGAGGATGGGCTGCACGCTCGCCGCGGTGAAGGTGAAGGTCTGGGTCAGCGGGGGAGCCAGCCCCCTGGCGCCGTAGCTGACCGTCACCGTCACCGCCGTCGGCACCGCCAGGCTGGGGGTGGCGTCGACGGTGATGCTCGCCCTGCCCGCAGGTGTCCCGCCCAGGTTCTGGAGGTGGGTCGTGCTGCCGGCGGGGGCGCAGAGCAGTGCCGGGTCCACCGGCATCTGCGGGGCGGCCGAGGCCACCGCGGCGGCGACCGTGCCCGGGGCGCCCGACTCGCAGAACCTGCCGCTGCCCGCCGGGGTCTCCGCATAGAGGGAGCTGGCGATCGCCGCCGACCGGGCGCCCCCCCGGGCGCCGTCGCTGACCGCCTCGTTCTGGAAGAAGAGCCAGCAGCCGCTGAGGATCCCGAGCACCATGACCAGGGCGATCGGGCAGACGATGGCGAACTCCACCAGCGACTGTCCGGTCGCATCCCCCCGCCGGGACCGCCGCGTGCTCCCGGTGCGCATCAGCCGATGATCGTCCCGCTCAGCGAGCTCAGCCCGGGGAGCGTGTAGGCGGCGCCGTTGACGGTGATCGTCGAGTCGCCGTCGGTGACGAAGTCGTCGACGATGCAGGTGCCGTTGATGGTGACCGAGCCGCTGGAGGCGGCCTGGCTGGTGCCGGTGCCCATCCCCGTCTGCACGATGCCGCCGGGGTAGTAGACGGTGCCCACGTCCCAGTACTCCTGGGGCAGGCCGCTGCCGTAGTTGGCGAGCGAGTTGTTGTAGACGGTGCCGGTGACGGTGATCGCCGCGCTGTCGCCCGCCTCCGCGTTGAAGCCGAAGTTGCCCGCGGTGCCGCGCGCCTGGAAGAAGCTCATCCCGTTGTAGATGCCGTAGGACGGGGCGCTGAGGGTGACCGTCCCCTGGCCGCCGATGATCAGCGAGAAGTTGGTGCCGGTGCCCCAGATGTTGTCGGGGTTGAAGCTCTTCTGGTTGAGCGAGAC
>JAXDLS010000303.1:0-4063 GCA_034666485.1 Chloroflexota bacterium | reverse complement strand
CGCCGTCTGGCTGCTGGTGCGGGGCGACCCTGCCCAGGCCGTCCTCGCCGCCACCGCGGTGGTCATCGTCGCCTGTCCCTGCGCGCTCGGCCTGGCCACCCCGGTGGCCCTGATGGTGGGCACCGGGCGGGCGGCGGCGAACGGCATCCTCATCCGCAGCGGCGAGGTGCTGGAGCGCTGCGGCCGTATCGACATGGTGATCTTCGACAAGACCGGCACCCTCACCACCGGTCGCATGCGCGTCCACGAGGTGATCGCCGTCGACGGCGACCGGGCCGGCCTGCTGCGCCTCGCCGCGGCGGTGGAGCGGGCCTCCGAGCATCCCGTCGGAGCCGCCCTGGTGCAGGCCGCCCGCGAGCGCGAGCTGGCGGTTCCCCCCGCGGTCGACTTCTCCGCCCGTGCCGGGATGGGGGTGAGCGCGCGGGTGGAGGGGCAGGAGGTGCTGGTGGGCCGTCCCGAGCTGGTCTCGCAGTCGGGCATCGACATCCCCGCCGCCGTGCACGTCGCCCTCGCACGGTTCGGCGCCGAGGGGTGGACCGGGGTGGTGGTGGCTGCCGGCGGGCGGGTGCTCGGGGTCGCGGCGGTCGGTGACACCGTCCGTCCCGAGGCGGCGGCCGCGCTCACCGAGATGCGCGAGCTGGGCATCGAGGTGGCGATGCTCACCGGCGACGCCGCCGGCCCCGCCGCCGCGGTGGCGGGGCGGCTGGGCATCGACCGGTCACGGGTGCTGAGCGGGCTGCTGCCCGGCGAGAAGGCGGCCGAGGTGGCACGCCTGGGTGGAGCCGGGGGCCGGTGCGTCGCGATGGTCGGCGACGGCGTCAACGACGCCCCCTCGCTCGCCGCCGCCGACCTCGGCGTCGCCATCGGCGGCGGCTCCGACGCGGCCGTCGACAGCGCCGGCATCACCCTCCTCTCCGCCGACCTGCGCGGGGTCCCGGCCGCGCTGCGCGTGGCCCGCGCCACCCACGCGGTGATCGTGCAGAACCTCGGCTGGGCCTTCGGCTACAACACCGTGGCCATCCCGCTGGCGGCCTCGGGCCTGCTCGACCCGGTGGCCGCGGGCGCGGCGATGGGCTTCTCCAGCGTCGCCGTCGTCGCCAACTCGCTGCGGCTGCTGCGCGTCGACCGCTCCCGCGGCATGCGCCGCCGCGCCCGCCTCAGCGGCGCGGCACGCCGCCGCGCGCTGCTGGTCGCGTGGGTTGCCCCGGCGCTGCTGCTGGGCAGCGCGGTCGGCGCCGCCGAGGTGCTCTCGCCGGCAGGCGGGCAGCCGCTGCTCACCCGCGCGGTCACGCCCACCGTCGCCTCCGCGGCCATCCCCGGTGGCGGGCGACTGGCGAGCTACCTCGACCCCGCCACCGCCGGATGGAACCAGCTCCACCTCACCTTCTTCGATGCCGGGGGTGCGGAGCTGGCGGTCGCCGCCATCTCCGTGGTCGCCGAGGACGAGGCGGGGCGGAGGCTGCCGCTCCCGACGCGGCGCTTCGGCGACGGACACTTCGTCGCCGACGCCGAGCTCACCGCCGGCGCCTGGCACCTGCGGGTCGATGCGACCACCGCGGGCGCGCGCCACCTGTCGCTGCGGACGCGCCACGACGTGGCCGTCCGTGACCGGAACCAGAACCCATCCGCTCCAGGGAGGAACGGCCCATGATCACGGTGACACTGCGGGTCGAGGGGATGACCTGTGGCGGCTGCGAGCAGAGCGTGCGGCGTGCGGTCGAGCGGGTGAGCGGGGTGACCGATGCCACCGCCGATCACCAGGCCGGAGTCGTCTCCGTGCGCATGGTCGAGGGCGCCGACATCGTCGCGGTGCGCGACGCCATCCTCGACGCCGGCTTCACCACCGGTGCGATGTCGGGGCCGAGGGCCTAGCGGCAGCACCTCCCGGAAGACCGTCGGGGGGAGAGCCCGTCGACCGGGCCCTCCCCCGGAACGCCACGAGACGCACGGCTCCCGCAGCCTTCAGGCGGCACACCGTGCCCGCGATTACGAGCCCTGCGGCGGCCCAGGGCGCCGGTGAACACGGCCACGAGAACGACGACCAGGGCGATGACGGCCACGACGAGAGCGTGGGTGGCGTTCTCGTCGGCGCGGATCCGCGGACCGGGTCAGGCGTCGCCGTCCCTGGTCCAGCTCGCGCCGCCGTTGGTGGACCGCCACACGTGGACGCCCCACTGGAAGGCCAGGAGGTCGCCGTTGGGGAGGCCGAACGCGTAGTCGATCAGTGGCTGGTCGAGGACCCTGGTCCAGGTGCCGCCTCCGTCGGCGGAACGCCACACGCCACGGTTGTGATCGGACGCGTCGGCGACCATGCCGAACAGCACCGGCCCGGTGGAGGCGAAGGAGACCACGGTGTCGAAGCTGAAGCTGCTCTGACGCTGCTGCCAGCTCCGTCCTCCGTCGCGGCTGGTCTCGACGCTGCCATGCTCCGTGGTGGCGATCACGCAGGTGGCGCACGCCACCCACGCTGACACGGCATTCATCGACGTTGGAACCGTGGGCGTCGCGGGAATGCTGGGCTGCGCGTCGCCGGTGACGTCGAGACCGTCCTGCGTCGAGAAGATGAGCGATGTCCCGCTGTCGTAGACGGCGGTGATCAGGGCGTTGCTGGGAAGCGCCTGCTGCCAGTTCCGACCGCCGTCGGTGCTCCGATAGATCCCCTGTCCGTTGATGGAGGCCCAGGTAACCCTGCCATCGGGCGAGGCGACGAGGTTGGTGACCGACGCCCCCGAGGGAAGCCCCCGGACCGACATCCACGTCCTGCCGTCGTCGGAGCTCCTGACGTCGGCGGTTCCGCTCATCGACATCGATCCCATCGCGCCGCTGCCCGAGGTGCCGTTCATCGAGGACATCCTCATGAAGGAGCCGACGTATCCACTCGGGACCCTGGCGAGGGCGGCCACCATGCCGTCACCGGCCGTGGTCACGGGCTGCCAGGTGTGGCCGCCGTCCTCGCTCCGCCGCAGGCCGTAGTGGGTGGCGATGAGGATCTCGTTCGGGTTCGAGCCCCGGACCGCGTCGTGCACGTGGTTGACGACCGCAGCGTCCGTCGCTGCCGCCTGTGGGCTCGATGTCGTCGCCGGGGACGCTGCGGTTCCTCCGCAGGCACAGGCGAGGATGGACCCCAGTGCCAGCGCCGCCATGCCGCCTCGGGATCGCGGTGCGCCTCCCATCATCACGATATCCCCCCAACGCACGGGTGATCGCAGAGCTGCGAGTGATGATGATGGATGGGCCGCCCATCTGCTGAATCCCTTGTGGCACAAGCGAAAGTGGCATTCACGGGGGCGCTCCCTGCCCTTGCTCGCGCTCGCTACTCCGGCACCGGCACCGGCACCGGCACCGGCAGCGGCTCGGCGCGGTCGCGGAAGTCGGTCAGGCTGCCGTTGAAGCGCAGCGCGCTGATCAGCTCCCGCACCTTCTCGATGCCACCCTCCCCACTCTGGATCGCCTCGGTGACGCAGGTCTGCAGGTGATTCTCGAGGAGGACGCGGTTCACCTTCTCGAGCGACGCCTGCATGGCCGCGATCTGCTTCATCACGTCGGCGCAGTAGGCGCTGCTCTGGACCATGCCGATCACCCCGTCGATGTGTCCGCGCACCGTCTTGAGGCGCAGAAGGGCGTCCTGCTGGTATTCCGGCAGCATGCGGACCAGTGTACCCGTGGCAGCGCGGTGCGACCGTTCCCAACGTGCGTGTGACAGTTCGCCGACCAGGCGACCGGCGCGCCCGGCGCGCCTCACCATGAGCGGGATGGCTCTCATCCCGGGTCCATGGCGGTAGAGGACGGTCATGGCATTGTGGCGACGCGTTCTCCGAGACGATCCGCGGCAGCCGGAGCCGCCGGCGCCGGTTGCGGACGCCGGGCCCGAGCATCATCCCGGCGACCTCCCCTGCGCGGCCACCGGCTGCGCCGAGGCCACCGGGGTGCCCTGCGCCTATGTCGACCGGCGCGCCCGCGCCTGCCCCACCGCCTGGTGCCCGGCCCACCGCGAGGTCGCCGCGGGGCGGGTCTACTGCCGCCGCCACGCCGGGGTGGTGCGGGCCCTCGCCGCCGGTCCCGG
>JAXDLS010000302.1:0-3951 GCA_034666485.1 Chloroflexota bacterium | reverse complement strand
GGCGGTTCGGCGGTGCCGCGCTCGCTCATGGAGCGGTTCGAGAAGAACCACGGGCTGCGCATCATCCAGGCGTGGGGGATGACCGAGACCAGCCCCATCGGCGCCGTCGCCATCCCGCCCCGTGGCGTTCCCGCCGACGAGGAGATGGACTGGCGGAGCAAGACCGGTCGCGTGGTCGCCGGCGTGCGGCTGCGCATCATCGACGACTCGGGAAAGGAGCAGCCGTGGGACGGCGAGTCGGTCGGCGAGATCGAGGTGCGCGGTCCCTGGATCACCGGCGCGTACTTCAAGGACCCGGCTCCCGACAAGTTCGACGACGGCTGGCTGCGCACCGGTGATGTCGGCAGCGTCGACTCGCGCGGCTTCATCCAGATCACCGACCGCTCCAAGGACGTGATCAAGTCCGGCGGCGAGTGGATCTCCTCCGTCGCGCTGGAGACGCTGCTCATCGGTCATCCCGACGTGCTCGACGCCGCCGTGATCGCGGTGCCCGACGAGCGCTGGGACGAGCGGCCGCTCGCCTCGGTGGGGCTCAAGCCCGGCAGCTCCACATCGCCCGAGGATCTGCGCGACTTCGTCGCCGGCCAGGTGGCGAAGTTCTGGGTGCCCGAGCGGTGGGCCGTGGTCGACGAGATCCCCAAGACCAGCGTCGGCAAGTACGACAAGAAGGTTCTGCGCGCGATGTACGCGGACGGCAAGCTGCCGGCCGTCGAGCTCGGCGCCGCCCAGCGTCGCTGACCGTCCGGGCGGGGCTTCGAAAAAGCCCCGCCCGGACAACGGTCCCGGCGCGCTACCCTTCACGACCTCTGTTGGGAGCCGGGTGGTGAGAGGGAGGTGTCGCACCGCCATGACGTTGCCTACCCCACTGCGAACTGCTCGGGCGATCGCCCTCTTCCAGGGCTGGGCGGCCGGGCTCGGTGTGTTCGTGATGCTCGGTGTTGCCGTGCTCGCCGCGGGCGGGTTGAGGAACGGGGCGTTCGTCGCCCTCGCGCTGCTCTTCCTCGCCGGCGACGTCCTTGCCGTGTCCACCGCCGTCGTCATCGCGGCGCGGCGTCTGCGCGACGGCGCCGCCTGGGCGCGGCTGCTCCTCGACGTGGTCGAGGGGGTGACCATCGCCGTCGGCCTCCTCGCCATCATCATGGGGACGGCGGCCCTCGGCGTGCTCGGCGTCGTGATCGGCGTGATCGTGATCGTCTGCCTCCACCTGCCCTCGTCGAACGCGATCTTCGCCGAGCAGTCGATGGCGCCCTGGGAGGCGGCCTTGCGCGAGCCGGAGGCACCCATGTTCCCGGTGCCGTCGCTGCCGAGGCGACCCCGCTCGGGGACCGCCCGTCCGCTGACGGCAATCCCCGCGGCGCCGGCGGCTCCCGCACCGCAGGCGCACACTCCGGTGGCCCCGCCGCCGTGGCAGCCGTCGCCTCGCATCGGCCCCTACTCGTGGGAGAGGCTGCCCACTCCGCTCGCCCCTCCGCCTGCGGCCCGGGCCGCCGCGCCGCCGGCGCCGCCCGCCGATCCGCTGCCGCTGATCACGCCGCCGGTGGTGCCGCCGCCCGAGGACCCGCCGGCCCGGCCCTTCGTGGTGCCGCCGCTCGAGAGGCTCGCCGAGGTTCCCCGGCACGGGACGCCTCCGCCGGCCGAGGCCGCCGATGCTCCCGCGATCCGGCCCTTCGTGGTGCCGTCGCCCGAGGAGCCGGCGGCGACCGCCGAGACCGCGCCGGTGCCGCCGCCCATGTCGCGCCCCGCCACCGAGACCGCGCCGGCACCGCCGCCCGAACGCCCCGCCACCGAGACCGCGCCGGTGCCGCCGCCCATGTCGCGCCCCGCCGCCGAGACCGCGCCGGCACCGCCGCCCATGTCGCGCCCCGCCGCCGAGATCGCGCCGGCACCGCCGCCGCCCGCGGCACCGCAGGCACCCGCCGCTCCGCTCCCGGCCCCGGCCGCCACGACGCCTGTCCCCGACCGGTGGGAGCCGCGCCAGCTCCCGCCCGTCGCCGCCGCAACGGCTCGGCCGGCGGCGGCCTCGACCACCGGGTACGCGCGCCGCTCCCGCACCACCTCGACGCGTTCGGGCCGCGCTCCGACCCCGCCGCCCCCCTCCTGGGCGTGGCGGAAGGTCGTCATCGCCGCCTCGCTGCTCGGCGCGGTCGGCGGGGGCACCCTCTCCGCCGTCGAGCTCCTCGCCGGTGGTGGCAACCGCCTTCCCGCGACCGGCCAGGCGCCTCCCCCCGCACCCCCGCAGAGCGGCGGGCTTCCCGGTGGCGGGACCAACCCCGCCCCGCCGCGGCCGAACGGCGAGCGGTCCGAGCCGGCGGCCGCCGGCGGCGTCAGCGCGGTCACGGTCACCCCCGAGGGGCCGTGCGGCATCGGGAGCTGCACCGTCACCGTGCGCGTCGATCTCCAGCCGCACCAGGACGAGCTGGTCGCCTGGACCCTGGTCGTGGTCGACCGCTGCTCCACGCAGCGGGTCGAGGTCCCGGTCATCGGGGTGCCCGCTCCGGCCTCGTACCGCTACGTGACGTCCACCAACCAGGTCACCGTCCCCAACTGGCGGTCGCCGCAGATCATCGCGGTCACCACCAGCCCGGCCCGGGCCAGTTCGCAGCCGATCGCGGTCGGCGGCGGCTCCGGCTGCTGACCATCGACGAGGTTCTCCGCACTCCGGACGAGCGCTTCGCCGGGCTGCAGGGCTACCCGTTCGAGCCCCACTACCTCGACCTGGACGGTCTGCGCATCCACACCGTCGACGAGGCCCGCGCGACGCCGCCCCGGTGTTGCTGCTCCACGGTGAGCCGTCCTGGTCGTACCTGTACCGCACCATGATCCCGGTGCTCACCCCCGCCGGGCACCGCGCCGTCGCGCCCGACCTGGTCGGCTTCGGCCGCAGCGACAAGCCGGCCCGGCGCGCCGACTACACCTACCAGCGGCACGTCGACTGGATGCGCGCCACCGTCGAGGCGCTCGACCTCCGCGACATCACCCAGGTCGGTCAGGGCTGGGGCGGCCTGATCGGGCTTGCGGCTGGTGGCCGGGATGCCCGACCGCTTCGCCCGCGTGGTCGCCGCCAACACCTTCCTGCCCACCGGCGATCACGACCCCGGGCCCGCCTTCCACATCGCGGGCTGACGCCGGGAGACTGACCGACGGTCGCGGGCCTGGGCGGGGTCGTTGCCGACGCGGAGGTCATCCTGCACTGTCGAGATGAACTGAGAGCCATTGTCCATGGCCTGCACAGTGGTGTTTCAGACCGTTCCGTGCGCGCCGGCCGACTGGGCTGCCTCGTCGGTCACCAGCGGCGCGACCGGGTCGACGATTGCGCCGGCGAACACTGACAGAAGCAAACTGCCGGACCTGGCCTTAACCGTTCGCTCGTGACGCGTCACCCGCGCTGACCCTGTACCAACCCCTATACAGGCGCACGGGGGTCTGATATAACCCAACACCCGTACAGCCTTGGAGCGAGCCCGGTGGGGACCCGGGCCTGCTCATTTGTGATGGGTACCCACTGCCTCTGTGCACGCAACTCATGACCGAGGAGGGTAGGCGCCCGATGCAACCCTTCGAACTCCCGTCGTTCTACACGCCGTACCCGGCCCGGTTGAATCCCAACCTGGAGTCGGCGCGAGAGCACAGCAAGGCGTGGGCCCGTGAGATGGGCATCCTCGGATCGCCGGCCGACACGCCGGCCTCGAGCATCTGGGACGAGCCCACCTTTGACGCCCACGACTACGCGCTGCTGTGCGCCTACACCCATCCCGACTGTCCCGCTCCGGAGCTCGACCTGATTACCGACTGGTACGTCTGGGTGTTCTTCTTCGACGACCACTTCCTCGAGACCTTCAAGCGCAGCGGCGACCGGAGGGGGGCAAAGGAGTATCTCGACCGGCTGTCGGAGTTCATGCCGCTGGACCCGTCCGCCGCACCGCCGGCGCCGACCAACCCGGTGGAGGCCGG